>CAUVMU010000070.1:0-7093 GCA_963552775.1 uncultured Eggerthellaceae bacterium
ACGCTCCGCGTGCCGGTCCACGACCCGGTTCCGTACACCGTAGCCGTACCCATACCAGCATTGATGGTGTAGAACACCACGTAGTCGACGCCTTCGACCAAGCGCTTGCCGTCGGGCGACGTAACGACGAGAGAAGGCGTGGGGGCGGTGCCCTTGAACGCCTGCTCGGGAATGTCGGTTATCACGCAGTCGGCGATGTCGGATACCTGACGGTTGGAAAGCACGGGGAACCCGTTGTTGGTCTTTTCGGTGTCGCGGTCGAACGCCGCGCCCAGAAGGTCGACAAAAGTCGGGGACTTCATGGTCTCGGCGCCCATACCGACGCCCGTCCCCGAAACCGTGGCAGCCGCCAGGAAGCCTTGCGCCGCAGCCTTCAGGCCCACGTCGGATGACGCCGTGGAGCTGTCGTAGTAGCAGTTCTTCAGCACTACGTTGGAACGGAAGAATGCATGGCCCAGAACAGCGCCCGAGGGGATGTCGGTGCCGTTGTAATCCACCAGACCGGCATTGTAGGCGTTCTGCACGGTGAGCGTGCCGGCACCCGGGCTGTCGCAGCTGTACACGCCCACGATGCCGCCCATGTGCATGCCGCCGGCCGTCTCGTCGGTGCGCGCCACGGTGCCGGTGTTGTACACGTTCAGCAGCGTGAGGGTCGTGTTGTACACCTGCCCCACCAGGCCGCCGACGTAGGCGTTGCCGTTTTCGTTGCCCGAACTGATCCGCCCGGTGTTGAACGACGTGGCAATCACGCACGCTTGGGGCGCTTTGTTCTGGTCGTAGCCCAAAAGGCCGCCGGCCGCACCCGTGCCAAGCGACTGCACCGCGCCGCTGTTGGAGCAGCCCGTCATCGTGAAGCTCCCCTCGCTCTTCCCGTAGCCCGATGAAGGCTGGTATTCGGCCACGATGCCGCCCACGTTGCCCTTGGCTCCCGTAATAGACCCCGCATTCACGCAACCGGCGAACGTGTTGGACGGGCCGCTCATGGTTTGCACGAAGCCCGCAGCCGACGTGCCGGAAGAAACGTTGCCCTTGTTGCGGCAGTCGGTCATCGCAAGCTTGGTGCGCGACCCCGTGCTTGTCACAAAGCCGGCGGCGTTGACACCGTACTGGTCACCCGCCTTCACCGACGCGTCGTTCACGCAGTTTTCGAACGTGAGGGTAGCGCACGTGGCAGAGCAGATGAACGCCGCAGCCGCAGCCGGGCTGTCCACCGACCCTTTCAACGTGAGGTTCTTGATGGTCACATCGCCCGTGGCCGTCCCCCACGACGAGCCGGACGTCTTCATGATCAGCGCCAACCCCGTGCCGCCCTTCACGTCGGCGGAAAGGGACGCTTCGGAAAGGCCCAGCGTGATAGCATGCCCGTCGCCGTCGATGGTGCCGCCGAAGCCGGGAAGGCTCCAGCTTGAACCCATGCACCACGGGTCGCTTGCCAGATCGGTCGCAAACGTCGCATCGCTTGAAGTCGCGTCGATGTCGGCGGTCAGCTTGTAGGAAGCGTTGGCAAGACCGGTGTTGTTGAGCGCGTTGATCTGATGCGCCACGTACTGAAGGTCGGCCTTGCTGGCAAGCAGGTACGGGTCGTCGACCGTGCCCGCGCCTTCGAGCGAGGACGAAGCGGCAACGATCTGGAACGTGGCCGACATGCTGCCCGCAGCCCCCTCGCCGACGGCCGTAACGGTAACCGTGCCGGTACCCGCCCGGTCGTTGTTCGCATAGGACAGCGTGTAGTCGGAGCCCTCGACAAGGCGGTCGCCCGAAGCGGTGCGCACGGTTACCGCAGGTTCTACGGCCTCGCCGTAGAACCACTGGGCGGGAATGGCGTCGATCGACGCGATGGTCGCATCGATGATCTGGAACGACACCGGCTGCAGCGACCCGCTGTAACGGCCCAGGCCGGTTACCGTCGCGCTGCCCGTGCCCACGTTCACGTTGTCCGCGTAGGCAACCGTGTAGTCGGATCCTTCGTGCAGGACGGTGTCATTGCTCCAGGGGTCTTCCGCCGGAATGGTAACCGTCACCGCCGGCGTGAGGGCCTGGCCCGTGTAGTGCTGCGCGGGGATGGACGAAACGGCGGCGTTCGCCTCGGCGATGTTCTGCACGCCCTTGCCCGCCTGCCAGTACAGCAGCGGGTACGCGCCCGAGCCGCCGTCGACGAACGACTGGCTGAACCGGCTGGCGGCGCCCGACCCCGTCATGCTGAACTGCGAAAGGAAGCCGCTTGTTTCGCGATCGTAGTCGGTTGAAGCGGTGTCCTTGTCGTGGGTGGCGTCCAGCGTGCGGTACAGGTTCGCCGCGGTGCCTTCCAGCGCATAGCTGTTCTTCACCGTACCGGCTGGCGCGATGTCGGTCTGGTAGCCCTGCGCGTACAGGTTGCCCACCAACGCGCCCTGGTAGGAAGATTGGGAGTTCACCTGGCCCACGTTGTAGCACGCGTACATTTTGATGGAGCCCACGCCGGCGATGCCGCCCGCAGGGCCGCCGCTGGGCCCGTTCACCGTGCCCGCGTTGTAGCAGTTGGCAATGTAGGCCGCCGCGCGATAGCCGGACGTGGACGTTTGCTCGTGGCTGCCCGAGCGGTTCTCGCCGCCGAAGATGCCGCCCGTGCCGCGCGTAGACGACCCGTTGCCGGCGACGGTGGCCGTGTTGTAGCACCCGATGATATGTGGGACCTCGGTCGCGTTCGCCACATGGGAGACAGCCGCCACGCCGCCGACCACGCGCCCGTACAGGTACCCGCCGTCGATGCCGAGGTTCATAACCTGCGCCTGGGCGCCGAGGGCTCCGAAGAAGCCCTGGTAGCCGCCGAAGTTCCCAGCAGCCGACACGTTGCCGTCGATGTAGATGTTGCGCACCGCGTGACCCTGGCCGTCGAACGTGCCGTCGAAGTACACTTCGGTGGTGGAAGACGTGCCCTGATCGGTATTGATGGTGCCGATGGGCGTCCAGTTGCGCATGGTGCCGTTGGGGCCGGTAGCCGCCATGGCGTTGAGTGTGACGTCCGCCCCCAAACGCACGGTCTTGCCGGCGAACGTGTCGCGCGCGATGGCGGTGCCGTCGGCAGCCTGGGCCGTGCCGTTGACGATGGACGCCAAGCCGGCCAGCTGCGCCGGCGTGGTGACGGTAAACGCGGTATCAGTGGTGTTATACCAGCTCACATCAAACGTTCCATCCCATACTGCCGATACGGCACCATCGGCGGGCGCGGGCGTATCGGCGGGCTCGGGCGCGGACGCGACCGCAGCTGCGCCAGTGTCGGCGACCGCAGGCTCCGCCTTGGCAGCATCCCCTTTATCGGCGCGCGTATCGACAGCAGCTACAGCGGTCGATGCGGCATCGGCTGCGCCCGGCGCGCCAGTTGCGGGAGCCTTCTGCACCGTAGCGGAGCTGTCGGCGGAAAACGCATCGTCCGCATACGCTTGCAGCGGCACCGTCGGCACCATCGCACACGCCAGAACGAAGCTGAACACCGCGCACATGGCCGACCGCGGCGCACTTCCCCATCGTTTGCCTGCAAATCCCGTTGAGCGCATAGCGCACTCCCTCCTTCGTTCAAAACCCTCCGCATCGCACTTCTCCACATCATCGGGCAAGAAGTTTATGGCTTGTCGAATCTATTTGCAATAGCGAATAAAATACGCATAACCGTCTATCGAGCGAAGCCTTGATGCATGAGCATTTCGGACACCGTTTAATATCCACTAGTTATTCCTTTTTAAAAAGAGCCTATTAAGAGAATCAGCCGAAGAGAGATTGCCATGGAGTTCGAAAACCATGGGATAGAGCGCCGTGACTTTATCAAACCAGCGTTCGCTGGAGCATGCGGCGTGGCGATGTCCGGCGTGTTCGGCTGCTTTGCGGGCGACGGAAGCATGACGGGCGGCTCGGCTGCAGACGGGGCTTCGTCGATTTCGCCTGCGAACAAAGCGTCCTGAACGTTTATCGCTCAAGCGGGCGACGAGGTCACCGTTCAGGTTCCCGTATCGCGCATGGTCGTGCTCCAGCGCCATTCGCTCGATACGTTCTGCCAGCTCAAGCAACAGGGTAAAATCGCGGGCATCGAGAGCAAATGGCGCTCCGACCTGGGCGATTATATGACCACGGTATTCCCGGACATCGAAAGCGTCCCCACACCGGACGGCCTGTCCGAATGGAACATAGAGCAAATCGTCGAACCGAACTCCGACGTCGTCATCGCCGCTTCCCAAGCCTCCGAAGACGCCATGAGCCAAATCATGCGATATTCGCTTCCTTCTCCTACATATGCCTGAATTACATATACCTGAATTGCGCTGAAGGTCAGTCGGCGGTACGGCGTCAGCATTTCTCCCGAAACCGAGTTTATATGCGCAAGCGCGGGCAAGGCGATCGGCGGTACGGCGTCAGCATTTCCCCGGAAACCGAGTAAAAGTCGGAGCACTGTCGCCGCAGACACCAACATCGGGAGCATGCCGCATCGGATGAAACCCGCTATGCAACAAACGGTTGCGTGACGTGCCCGTACTCAACCTGTATGCTAGAGAACGATCGAAACGGCAAGAGGACAAGGAGGCCGCTGTGTCCATCAACGAGAGAATCCTCGAGATACGTTCGGAACGGGGCTTGACTCAACAGGATATGGCCGACCGGCTCTTCGTCACCCGCCAGGCGGTCTCCCGTTGGGAGACCGGGGAAACCGCCCCAGGGCTCGACACGCTCCGGCTGATTGCCGAAACGTTCGACGTACCGGTCGACCGCATCCTCGAACTGCCGAACAACAACCGCTGCGAAAGCTGCGGCATGCCCCTCGCAGACCTCGCCTTTCTCGGCACCGAAGCCGACGGTTCGCCTGCTCGGCGCTACTGCAAGTGGTGTTACGAAGACGGCGCCTACACGGCCCCCGACATCACGATGGAGGAGATGCTCAACGTCTGCGTGAGGCATATGGCGACACCGGAATCGGGTTTCACGGAAGGCAAGGCGCGCGACTATATGGAAAAGCTCCTGCCCCAGCTCGACCGTTGGTCGTAAAAGCCGATTACAAGAAGACGGAACCCGAAGCGCCTGGACGCTCGCAAAGCTCCGAGCGCACCGGAGGAACTGCGCGGCCTCAATACCGGACAAGATTAGGAGGCGCGTGATATCCCTGCGCAACGACGTGCTCGACTTCGCAACACGCCAGCTAGGCTGCACGCCCGACTCCCCCTGGCCCGACAAACCGGGCTGCCTCGTTCTTCGCCATCCGCAAAACGACAAATGGGTTGGTATCATCATGAACATCCCAGCGCGCTGCATGCCAGAGTCCGGCGCGATGAACGCAGAGGAGACGATCATCAGCCCGGCGAGCACGCTCGCGCCCAGAATGGTTCCCACCGTTTGGAGCGCCGAGGAGATTATGGAGACGTCCGGCTTCATGTACGATCCGTACGTCATCATGATAGCGACCGCGACGGACAGCCTGAAGAACGTCTACCCGAGAACCGCTATGACCAACTCGAGCGAGAACTTCGAGAAATCGGGCGCAAGAAAGTACGCCAACCCGTCGAGCGCGGCGGGCTGCACGAGCGCATAAGTCGCAACGCCCACCGAAGCCACGATGAGCAGCGGCATCATGACGAGGTTCGCTTTCTCGATGCCGCCGTTCACACCGAGAGCGACCACGATGAACGTGATGGCGGCGCATGCCGCGAACAGCAGCATGAACGCAGCGAATACGATGAGGAAGGTTCCGCCTCCGTAATGGGCGGCCAAATACGGAAAACGCCAGATAGTCCCCAAGCCCACGGCCGATCCCGCCGCAGCGAGAACGAACGCCAGCTTGCTCGACCACGACGCGCGCGCAATCGCCTGGGGACCGCGCACGTCCTCCCCGGCATTCGATGACCCTGTCATATTCGCTTCTTTCTTCTCGCTCACTCGATAAAGCTCGGTCTATTCATGGCCGTTAAACGCCACATCGGCCGCGCATGCCGCGAAACATCACAGCAGGTTCACCCCGAAACACCTCGAAACGACTCGGGCGTTCAACCAACGGGGTTGTAAGCACATCGCGAAAAGATGCTACAAGTTCCGAAAACGAACAGCGCTCGTGCTCAGGCGGAGAAGCACTCGCATAACGTTGTCGTTTGCTGCGAGAGAGAGAAGCGACGATGGCGCGCAGGTGGGGCGCCACATGTCGACAGGGCGCCACATGTCGACAGGGCGCCCCACGGCGGCAGGGATCCGCGCGCGGATGGGACGCTTTTGTCATTGACAGAATTTCCCTGGCTGAATGCGGGAGTTTCAAGGCCCGTATAATAAAAAAGTGTGCTGCTGCAAATGCGACGATGGGAGACGATTATGAACGATAGTCGAGCCGGGCCTGATGTGCGTTTCCAGCGCGGCGTTGACCCTCCCGGTGGACGGCTTGCCGTTCTCGCTGACGACCGCCAGCACGTTCTTGAATGCGTCTATGGCGACGACCACGCAAATCAGGTCCTTCGAGAGCCCGCGCCTGGGCTTTCTCCCGAGATTGTGGAGCAGGTCGGTGTCGTTGAAGTACATCTCGTCAATCCACACTCGCCCGGAGAACACGACCTTCTCCTGCCAGGAGTCTACCGTCGAGAACACCTTGTGGCGCCATAGGAACGCCGTTCCGTGACTCACCTCCGCGACGAGCTCCATGAGCCTGAGGGAGGCGCTGTGGCACATCACCTCGGCTATTCGCATGATCTTGTGCAACGGCAGCTTCGCGTCGGCGAAGATCGTGCCGGTCAGCGCGCTGAACCTGCATCCGCATTCGCGGCACCGGTACCTTCTGGCCCCGTTGGGGGCCTTCCCGTCGAGCCTCGGCCGGACCGATCCGCAGTCCGGGCAAACAGGCGCATGCCCCCACTTGTCGAGCAGCCCCTCGATGGTTCTGGCCCCGTACTTCTCGAAGCGCTTCCGCGATTGCGCTACGTCCCATAGCTCAGCGAACTGCCGCTCATCGAGACCGTTGACGAGCGCAGCGAGATCAAGGCGGGCTTCCACCATATCCGCTCCTGACATCCTGCATCGCCCGAACGACCATCTCCCAGGATGTCGCCAAACAAAGAAGGAGATGGCCGATTGGGCGACTTTGTTTGGCTGGAAC
>CAUVMU010000071.1:0-6978 GCA_963552775.1 uncultured Eggerthellaceae bacterium
CGCATGACCGAGTTCTCCAGGCGCGTTTGCAAGTCGATGAAACCCGGCATGAGCGCCGACAGCCCGAAATCGCGCACCTCTTCATCGGGATATCGAAGCTTCAGCAGCTCAGCCGAACCAATATCGGAAATGCGGCCATCGCGCACCAGCACGGCACCATCCTGGATGGACTCCGCAGTGATAGGAAGGATGTATTGCGCGCAAAGAAGCATAGGCCCGCCTTACCTGGTCGATGCGAAACGTATTCCTGCATCATAGCACCCCGCCGCACGTGCCCCCCGTTGCAGCCGCGCGCGTCACGATTTATCCGCCGCGCGTGACAGGTGAGCGGCCGCTTTGCGAAGAGTGCGGAAGTAGTCGAGCAGTTATCCGCCGCGCGTGACAGGTGAGCGCGCTCGCAAGCGACGAGATGCCGGCCGCAAGCGGCGGCAATCGCGTTTTTTCGGTACGGGCACCGAGCCGTCGGCTCCGTGCGTATCCACGATGGTATACTGTGCGCCCATGCAGCATCTGAACACGATACCCAGCCACCGGTCTCTCGGCGCCGCAGCGCGCCGTGCCGGCGTCGCATGCGAACGGTGCCTTCGATGAGCAGCATCGATACCGCAACCGGAACGGGCGCCCCCGCCGCGATATCGAAGGATCGCGTCAAGCAGATTTTCTCGGCCATCGCCAAGGAGTACGAGCGCTTCAACCTGATATCGAGCTTCGGGTTCTACCGCATCTGGCTTGCCGACGTCGTGCGGCACGCACCCGTCACCGGGGAAAGCGACGTGCTCGACGTCGCGGGCGGCACGGGCGACGTCTCGTTCGCCGTAGCCCGTGGGAAGCGCCCGCGCCACGTTCAGTGCACTGACCTGGTCAGCGAGATGCTCGACGTCGCACGCTCCCACTACGCCGACGGCGCCTCCAACGGCGTGCCCGTCGATTTCGAGGTCGTTGACGCGCAGGACATCCCCTACCCTGACAACAGCTACGATGTGGTCACGGTCGCCTACGGAATCCGCAATATGCCCGACCGCGAGCAGGCGCTGAGCGAAATGCTGCGCGTGCTCAAACCGGGAGGGACGCTCGTATGCCTCGAGTTCTCCATGCCGCCGAACCGCCTGTGGCACGCGCTCTACGACTTCTATCTCGACCACCTCATCCCGTTCTGGGGCGGGTTGATCACGGGCAATCGCGAGGGATTCGTGTACCTGTCGAAATCCATCAAAGCGTTCCCCGACCAGCGCACGTTCGCCCGCATGTTCGAGGATGCGGGTTTTTGCGATGTGACCTGGAAGAACCACACCGGTGGCATCGCCGCCGTCCACACGGCGCGAAAGCCGCTGTAATCCCTGCTCGGTTGCGGGTATCAATCGAGAACGCGCCGCGCGGGCGCCGAGACGAGGGCGGCGCGGCTAGTACGCAGCATCGAGGTCGGCGCGCGCGTGGGCATCGGCATCGAGCCCGAAGAACCTCCCCTGGCGATAGCGGTCGAGCGCCACGAGCGCAATCATGCCGGCATTGTCGCCGCAGGAACGCAACGGCGGCATGATCAGGCGGATTCCCTCGCGCTCGCACATACGCTCGCACGCGCGGCGCAACTCGGGGTTGGCCGCAACACCGCCGCCCAAACAGAACGTACGCGCGCCCGTCTGCGCGAGCGCGGTCTTCGCCTTCGCCACCTGCACGTCGACCACTGCCTGCTGGAAACTCGCCGCAATATCGGGGATGTTCAGGTCGCGCCCCGCCGCGCGCTCCTTGTTGATGTAGGAGACGACGGCGGTCTTGAGTCCCGAAAGCGAGAAGTCCAGGTCACCTGAATGGAGCATAGCGCGCGGGAAGGAAATGGCGCGCGCATCGCCCGACGCCGCATAGCGCGAGATGATCGGTCCGCCGGGATATCCCAAGCCGAGCGCCTTCGCAACTTTGTCGAAGGCCTCCCCGACCGCATCGTCTATCGTGGTGCCGAGCGTTTCGTAATCGCCCCAGTCCTTTACGTGGACGAGCATGGTGTTGCCGCCCGACACGAGCGACGCCACGAGCGGCGGCTGCACATCAGAAGCACCGAGCTTGTTGGCGTACAAATGCCCTTCGAGATGGTTCACGCCGATAAACGGCACATCGAGCGCCCAAGCAACCCCTTTCGCGAACGCCACGCCCACCACGAGCGCCCCCACGAGGCCCGGCGCGTACGTGACGCTCACGGCATCGAGATCGCTCCATGCAAGCTCGTCCACACCGAGGCGCGATGCGGCCGCATCGAAGCACTCGGCGCACACGCCGCATATGGCTTCTATGTGCTTGCGGCTCGCTATTTCGGGAACGACACCGCCAAAGCGGGCGTGAAAATCTATCTGAGAAGCGACCACATCGGCTACGAGCGCGCCCGTACCGTCAACGATAGCCGCAGCCGTTTCGTCGCACGAGCTTTCAATCGCGAGGATGAGCGGGCGCACGATGCCCGACGTATCGCCGTGGCATGCAGAACGCACCTGGACCTCCATGCCCCCCACGTCGCGCGTCGAAACAGGCAGCGGACCTTCCATGACGAGCGCGTCCTCGCCGTTGCCGTAGTAGCGCGGGCGCACGCCGGTTTGCGCGAGGCCGAGCGCACGATAGAGTGCCTGCGCCCCCGCGTTCGAGGCGCGCACTTCGAGCATGCACGAAGAAGCGCCCAGGTCGCGCGAAACGCGGGACAAACGGTCTATCAGCTCGCGCGCAATGCCGCGGCGGCGCTGTGCAAAAGCGACCCCCACGCGCAGGATCTGCATCTGCTCGTCAACGACCAAGCACCCCGCGTAGCCCGCGAGAACGAGCGGGAATCCGGGAGCGACGACGGGGTCGACTGCAGGGACAGCCGCCTCTGCAGCACTCGGGTCGGCGATGGCGGTGGCGGCGGAATCGGCAGCAGGGGAATCGCCGGAATCGGTGGAAGCGGGAACGAACGCCGCCCACCACACGCGGTCCTTGCGGGGCAGCTCGTCGAGTACCATGTGCGCGGTCCACGCCTCGCCCTCCATAATGCGGGCTTCCAAAGCCGCGACTTCGGGAACGTGCGCCGCATCGAGCGGACGGTAGACCACGCCGTCACGTGTGGGCCGTGCGCCGAGCGCAGCACGGGCATGCATGCTCGCTCGCGCTCCAAACGCGCCGTCCGCTGCGGCTTCGGCGCGCAATTCGGCATCCTGCACACCGCTGAACAGGTTCTTCGGTTCTGTTTTCGACAGGCGCAGCCGCTCGCTCTCCTCGGCGTTCGAAAGCCTCGTGTATACGGGCAGGACGAAGGCCGGGTCGTGGCGACGAACATCGAACGGATCGATCTCGCCGGTGAGCCATGCGTGCTCGGCGCAAGCGATAAGGCCGCGCCCCGTAGGCGTCCAGAGCGCACGCTCGAGCGAAGCACCGCACGGGGCGAGCAAATCACGGTACTTGACCAGGGCGTCCCCTGCAAGCTGCAAACCCGCGGATGCCCCGGAAGCGAGCTCCTCCGCTGCAACGGTCGCGGCGAGCACGCGATCGGCCTCCAGGCGCTCGACACCGCCCTCGCCTAGGCGGAAGCGCACGGGATACACCTCGCGGCACATGGCGTCGGCCACGACGGCAAGGCTCCCGCGCACACCCGCAAGCCAAGCGCCCCAGGCGACCGCATCGAGCGACGAGACGCCCACAAGAGCCGTGCCGCACGCCTGGGAAATTCCCTTTGCGCAGGCCATAGCTATGCGGACGCCCGTGAACGACCCCGGGCCGCGTCCGACGACCACGCAGGCGATTTCGCAGCGCTCCACGCCGTTCTCGTCGAGCAGCTCGTCGATCAACGGGAGCAGACGAGTGTTCGACGCGCGATGCGCCTCCACCTCGCAGGAGGCGACCGGCTCCATCGAACGATCGTCAGGCTGAAGCCGAGCGAGACCGATGGCCACGATCTCGTTCGCCGTGTCGAACGCAAGCGCAAACCGGCGCCCTTCGTGCGCCGAAACGGAACCGGCGCATTCAGACACCTGTGTCACAATATACCTCCTGTGCCTTTCATCAGGCACGACTTCGAATCATTCGCCCACACGGTCAGCAGGTTGCGCGCCCGCAACCCGAAAGCCAGGGCGGAGACCCTGCGCGATCCGCTGTCCTCGACCGCGATGTTGATGCGCAAATAGCCGTTGACCACGATGCCTGGGAATTTATCGCCCCACTCCACGAACGAAACGCCGTCGGATTCGATCGTCTCGTAAAAACCGATGTCCTCGAGCTCTTCGACGGCATCGAGCCGGTACAGATCGAAATGGTACAGGGGGATGTCGCCGTCCGGGTACGTGAGCAGAATGTTGAACGTCGGGCTCATGACCTGTTCATCGACGTGAAGCCCTTCGGCGATACCCTGGACGAACTGCGTCTTGCCCGCACCAAGGTCGCCCGTGAGCAGCACGACGTCCCCTGGATGCAGGTACGGCGTCAACGATGAGGCAAGCTGGCGCATCGCCAAGGGCGAGGTGGCGCTCCTGTTGTATGCAAGTCCGGAAACCATAACCGTATAGTAACGCGACCGAACGTCGCGGGCACCCCTTTCGCAAGAAACGAACAGCCTTTCCAGAGCGGGGCATCGGGGCATCGGGGCATCGGGATGCCTGCGGCAATCCTGACAGCCAAGGCCGCCCCGCCGTCCGCGCGCTAGACCCGACGGTCCCGGGCTGCGAACACGAGGCGCAGCCCCTCGAGCGTCAGATCGGGATCGACATCCGTCACCGTCTTCGACAACACGCCCACACGCGCGGAAAGCCCTCCCGTCGCCACGACCGGGCACCGGTAGCCCAGCTGGTCGAAAATACGGTTGACCAGGCCGTCGACGCGATCGACCTCACCGTACACGATGCCCGCCTGAAGAGCCTGCACCGTGTTCCGACCGATAGCCGTATGAGGGTCGACAAGCTCGGTGGCAGCAAGCTTCGTGGCATGCGAGAACAGCGCCGCAGCCGACGTTTCGAGCCCTGGAGCGATTACGCCGCCCAGAAAGCAGCCGTCCTTGTCGATGACCTCGAGGTTCGTCGCCGTGCCGAAGTCGACGACCACCACCGGAGCTCCGTAGCGGTGCAGTGCCGCTACCGCATCGGCCACGCGGTCGGCCCCGATTTCGGCCGGATTGTCGTAGACGATATCGAACAATCCGCGAGCCGCCTCAGCCGTGCACAGGAGCGGTTCGGCCGAGAAAAGGAGCGCGAGAGCGCGCGACCAGGCGCCGGTCAGCGAGGGCACCACGGAAGCGAGGACCGACCCGCGAACACGCTCCGGCCCGATACCCTCAGACTCGAGCAGAGGAAGCACCTTCAGCCGCAGCTCATCGGCCGTGTGCGCCTTGTTGGTGGCGACGCGCCACATATGCAGCAGGCGCTCGCCCTCGTATACCCCGAGGACGGTCTGCGTGTTCCCCACGTCGATGGCAAGTAACATGTTACTGACAATCCCTTCCTCGGCGATTGCACGGGCAAAATATTCGCGACAGGGGGTATTATAGCAAGAGCATGAACACCCCGCCGCGCACGGCGCCGGCGACCCTACCAGAGAGGAGCCCGTTTCATGAGCGACGCGCCCAAGCGCATACTCGTCGTCGACGACGAGCCTTCCATCACCGAATTCGTCGGCTACGCCCTGAAGAAAGAGGGCTATCTCACCGACGTCGTCGCCAACGGCGAGGACGCGCTCGCCCTCGGCAAGAAAAACGCCTACGACCTGTTCGTCCTCGACATCATGCTTCCGGGGATGGACGGCTACGAGCTGTGCCGCCGTCTGCGCTCGATAACGTCGGCGCCCGTCCTGTTCCTCTCCGCGCGCGACACGGAGCTCGACAAGGTGGTCGGCCTCGAAATCGGCGGCGACGACTACCTGGCCAAGCCTTTCGGCGTGCGCGAGCTCATCGCACGTGTGCACGCCCTTTTGCGCCGCGGTTCGGGCGGCGATTTCCCGAGCGCCAGCCACGCTATCACCGCGAGCGGCATCACACTCGATGAGGACGCCCACACCGCCACGGGCGCGAACGGCTCGCTCGACCTCACGCCGCGCGAGTTCGAGCTACTCGCCAGCCTTATGAAGTCGGCGGGCAAGGTCGTTTCGCGCGAGGATTTGCTGCGCGACGCCTGGGGCTGGGAGTATCTGACCGAAACGAAGACGGTCGACACGCACATCAAGCGCCTGCGCGATAAGATCGAAAAGGCCGGGTACGACCCGAGCCTCGTCGAAACGGTGCGCGGTTACGGTTACAGGTTCCGCCAATAAAACGTCTGCAAACATACTTCTCGCTGCTGGCAACGCTGCTCACGCTGCTTTCGGGCACGCTCGTGCTCATCGCATGCGCCATGCTCTTCGAAATGCCTTGGCAGGCGTTCGTCCTGTTGGCGCCTGCGGCCGTCATCACGTTCGCCCTGAGCCTCATCATCGGGCATTTCATCGCGGAGCCGCTGACACTCCTGGTCAAGCGCGTGAAGGCGTATCGCGGTGGAGCGGATGTGACGTTCGCTCCCGACGGGCGCCTGCGCGAAGCCGACGAACTCTCGGACACGATCGGCGCCCTCATCAGGAAGTCCGTCTCACAGCAGGCCGACCTCGTGCGCAAGGAGAAGCGGCAGGCCGCGTTCATCAGCGACGTCGCCCACGAGCTGCGCACACCGCTGACCGCCATCCGCGGCAATGCGGAAATGCTGCTCGACCCCGACCTGCCTCCGAGCCTTCGAGACAAGTTCACGTCGATTATCGTGTCCGAAAGCGGGCGTCTTTCGCGCCTTACCAACGACCTGCTCACCTTGCAGCGCATCGAAACCGACGAGACCCCGTACGAGCTATCGCGCGTCGACCTGCGCGAACTTGCAGGAAACGTCGTAGATGCGTTGCAGTCCATCCTTTCCGACCGCAAGGCGAACGTCGCCATCGTAGGAGAAGCACCCGACGTGCTCGGAAACCCCGATCGCCTGAAGCAGGCCCTCACCAACCTGGTGGAGAACGCGAGCCGCT
>CAUVMU010000072.1:0-6966 GCA_963552775.1 uncultured Eggerthellaceae bacterium
AGCGGGGCGCGTGTACAGGTAGAGATACGCGATGTTCAGTACCAGATAGCAGGTGATGACGATCATATCCCACACGAGCGGTGAAGCGAAGTTGGGGCCGGTCAGCATGCGCCAAACGCGCTGGATGCCCCCGAGGTCGACGAGGACGAACAAGCCCGCAGCGACGATGCACGCCGTCGAAAGGGCGATGGCAGGTTTCGCGATGGCTTTGAACTGCTCGATGTTGAACACCGACGCCGCCGACGCGACGATCAGGCCACCTGCCGACAGGCCTACGAACAGCATGAACATGCAGATATACGTCCCCCAGGAGGTCAGGTTGTCCATTCCCGTCACGGAAAGGCCTCTCATCTGCTGAAATACCCAGGCGCACAATCCGACCAGGACCAATACGGCCAACACCGCGAGCACCGGCACGTTCTTCGTTTTCGATTCAGACATGGTTGCCCCCTATCGCACGTAGTAGAGTTGGGGCGCGGTGCCCTTCTCTTCAAGAAGCCGGGTCGCGTTCCCTTTCGCAACGCGGCGGAAAATCTCGCTGGTCGGATCGTCGAGATCGCCGAACACGCGGGCACGCGTCATGCACGAGCGGACGCAGAACGGGTCTTCGTCGCGGTCCGTGCGCTCCTTGCACAGCGTGCACTTCTCCATGACGCCGCGATGGCGTACCGGCACCTCCCTGTCCCCGTAGTTGAAATCGGGGTCGCGAACAGGCGCGTTCCAATTGAACACGCGCGCATTGTAAGGACATGCGGCCATGCACATGCGGCACCCGATGCATTTCTCGTAATCGATCTGCACACGGCCTTTCTCGTCTTTGTAGGTCGAACCGGTCGGGCAGACCTTCATGCACGCAGGGTTCTCGCAGTGCTGGCATGCGACGGGTACGTACACCTTCGAAAGAGCCGGATAGGTTCCGCTCGACCCGTCCACCACGTCGGCTCCTTCAGTCAACACGCGGTTCCAGAGCATGTTCTGCGGAACGTTGTTCTGCATCTTGCAGGCAATCGAACAGGTCTGACATCCGATACAACGTGTGAGGTCTATGAGGATTCCCAGCTTGGTCATGATTTCCCCCTCTTTACGCCTTCGCCACTTCTACGAGCGTGTCGTAGAACGGTATCGGCGCCCCGTACACCAAATCCTTGCCGCGCTCGATCAGCTCGTCGTTGATCAGCGTCTGGAAGCTCTCTCCCCCGGTGTCGCGCATGAGCGGGCCGTCGTCGATAAGGGCCGACCCCGGACGCAGCGCGTTGTCCACCATGAGCGTCGCCGTAATAGAGCCGCGGTCGTTGAACACTCTGACCGCGTCCCCGTCCTGCAGGCCACGCCCGGCGGCTTCCTGCGGGTTCATGTGCAGCAGAGCCGTGCCGAACACCTGTCCGATCCAGGTGGAGTTCTGGAACGTGCTGTGCACACGGTACTTGCGCCTCGTCTGCCAGAACTTCAGCGGGTACTTCTTGCGAAGCGGGTTGTCGAGCGCGGTTTCGACCGGCGCTTCGTAACGGGGCAGGGCCAAACCGTACGCCAGGACGTTTTCGCGGTACACCTCGATACGACCCGAAGGGGTCGCGTAGGTTTGACCCGCGTGCACGTCGAAGAACTCCTCGGAAACATTCATGCGCATGAGCGCCTTGTTCTTCATGAGCGAATCGTAGGTAATCCCCGCAAGCTTGGGGTCGCTCGACGTGAGCGTCGTGCGCGCGAGGTCGACGCGGCCCTTCGGCAGGTACTGCGAGAAGCCGAGACGAGCGCCGAGTTCCTGCTCGATCTCGAAGTCGGTCTTGCTGTCGAACAGCGGTTCGATGACCTTTTGCTGGATGAGCACATGGTTCTTCGAAAGCTGGATGTTGCCGCACTCCTCGCGCATCTCAAAGCACGTCGTCGCCGGCAGAACGATATCGGACCAGTCGGCGCTGTCGCAGTAGTACGGATCGATCGTCACGATGAAGTCGAGTTTCTCCAGCCATGCCTTCGTGGTGTTCCAGTTCCCGAAATGCTGGACGGGAGCGTTCCCGTGATTCACCAGGACGCGGACGGAATTCGGCTCCGTCCTCAGAAGGGGCGCCTGCATCTCGAGCGGGGTCGCCGCGAACTCCTCCGGCAGCGCCCAGCCTCCCAGTTCCGCGCTCGAGCCTTCAGAGGCGAGCACGCTGTACAGGATGCCGATACCGGTTCCCTTCTCCCCGACGTTGCCGGTAACGGCAGCGAGCAGAGCCTGGGTATGCCCCGTGATATCGGCGCTCTGGATCTTATCGGCGGTACCGAAGCCCAACCCCAGAAACGACGGGGAATCGAGCGCGTACGCCCGCGCGATTTCCTCGATGTCATCGACGGGAATGCCCGTCAGTTCGGAGGCCCATGCGGCGGAATAGGCCTTCTGGGATTCCTTGAGCAGCGCGAACACCGGGAAAGCCTTCGAACCTTGGTATTCGAAGGCCCCCTCGAGCGCGGCGATGACGCCCTCCTCGTTATAGGGCTTCACGCTACGGGATACGCTGTCCCACACGAGGAAAGGGTTCTCCTCGCCGTTCTCGGGACGCGGCCCCGTCTCGTCTTCGACCTCTTCAACGGCATGGTCGCGCAGCAGCTTTCCGTCGGATCCGACCAAAAACGGCAGCGAGGTGCACGATCTCATGAAGTCCTCTTTGTACCAACCCTTGTCGAGGATAGTGCTCAGCATGCCCAAGTACAGGGCGATATCGGTTCCCGGCTCGATGGGAACCCACCAATCGGCCTTCGCAGCCGTTGCCGACTGCATGGGGTCGACCACGATGACGCGCGCGCCTTCCTCTTTGGCATCGAGGAGGTACTGCGCCTCGGTAAGGCTCGTCTCCATCACGTTCGAACCCACGAGCAGGATGGTCCTCGAGTTCACCCAGTCGTAGATCTCTTTGTTGATAATGCCTACGGCCCCATCGCCGAACGCGGGATCATAGCCGTTGCCCTGCCCCATGTCTATCCCGCTTTCATGGGCCGTCTGGGCGCCCAAAAGCTGGTTGAGCAGCGGCATCGGGTAATCGATGGAGCTCGAGTACGCGAACAGGATCGACCCGCGGCCGTGCTTCTCGTTGCTCTCCTTCAAGGCGGTCGCAACCGTATCGAGCGCCTCGTCCCACGAGATAGCCTCGAAAGCGCCTTCGCCGCGCGCGCCTGTGCGCTTCAGCGGCTTCTGAAGGCGGTCGGGACTGTATACGTGCTGGATTTCGCTCATGCCCTTGAAGCAACAGATGGAGAATCTCGACTCGGGACCCTGCCAGTCGTTGCCCTGGATATGGGCAAGTCTCCCATCGCGCACCGTACACTTAAGCGAACAGCGGTTTCCGCAGTTCATGGGATGGTACGTATAGGCGACCGATTCAACCGCCGCACCGGATTCATCCGAATCGCTCACGGCTGCGCACGCGGAAAGCTTCGACGCACCGAGCGCGCCCGCACCGAGCGCGCCCAGCTTGATAAACCCTCGCCGCGACACGACGCTCCTTTTTCGCGGCGCCCCCACAACAGGTTCCGACATGGCCTCCCCCTCTCCTCGATTTCCAGGCCGCTTTCGATTGTATGGAGCATCTGCACATATTAAAATGTACAGATAGAACTTTTCTTACCTTGTCAGAATAGAGAGGAAGGCCATGCGCACGCCGAAAAGCAGAGACCTCCAGCTCACCATCGACCCGCTTTCGTCCACCCCGCTTTACCAGCAGGTTTACGAAAGCATTCGCCAGCAGATCATCGAGGGGGCGCTGACGGAGGGCGACTACCTTCCCTCGATAAAAGGCGCTGCCGAAACCCATAGCCTATCCCACATCACGATTGAGAAGGCCTACCTCCAGCTTGCAGTCGAAGGATACGTGGACAGCATCCCCCGATCGGGACATGTGGTGAACGGAATCGACACGGGGTTTTTGAAGAAGGCGCCGCGCAGCAACCAGAGCGAGGTCGCTGAAATCGTGGCTCAGAGCAAACGGAGCGGGTATTTCTCGGAGATATCCGGCGGGCGGACAAATCGTTACGACTTCTCCTTCGCGCGGCTCGAACCTGGATCGTTCCCCACGAGAACATGGCTCAAGCTGACCGGCGACATCCTGCATGAGAACGACGAGGTCCTTACGAACTACCCGATTGAAAACAGGCCCACGAACCTGCAAACGGAGCTGGCATCGTTCCTCCAACGAACGCGCGGGGTCAACTGCACGCCCAAGCAGATCGTCGTCACCCCCTCGACCGAGGCGGCTCTCACCATTGTCGCCCAGCTCTTCGACGGGCGCAGGCATCGCATCGGCCTCGAGGAACCCGGATACGCCGCGTTCGCCGAAATTGCCGGCCGATTCGGCTACACCGTCGAGGCACTGCCCGTGAACCAAGGCGTAGAGGCGTTCCTCGAGCACCTCTCCCGCTCGAACGTGAAGCTCGTGTTCGCAACACCCTCCCATCAGTTCCCCACCGGCGCCCTTATGCCGCTCGAGAGCAGGATCAGCTTCCTCAAGCTGGCCGCGCGGAAGAATTTCTACATCATCGAGGACGACAGCTGCAACGAGCTGCGCTACAACACCCGCCCCATTCCCTCGCTCCAATCTCTCGACACCCTTGACAAGGTCATCTATCTCGGAAATTTCTCGAAATTCCTCTCACCCGGATTGAGAGCCGCGTACCTCGTGCTCCCCCCGAACCTGCGCGCACGCGAGTGCGGGCGCTTCAGCACGTCGGTGGCCGCCGGGCCGACCGTAGTGCAGGAAGTCCTCGCCCGCTTCATCTCGGAAGGACACATGGACCAGCATGTGAGGAAGATGGTCACGAGCAACCGCAAGCGTCACGATGCGCTGCTCACCTGCATCGAACGGACCATGAAGGGCCGCGTTTCGCTTTCCGGCGTAGACTCCGGGCTCCATTTCTTCGCGACGGTGCATAACGACATGACGCAGCGCCAGCTCATAGATTCGGCGGCAAAGCAAGGGGCGAAGGTTTACAGCAGCCACTGGTACTGGTTCGAGGGAAAACCACCCGAGAACCAGCTCATCATCGGCTTCTCGGCCATCAGCCTCTCCGATGTCCCCGACGGGGTGCGCGCCCTGAAGCGAGCCTGGTTCGAGTAGGGGCCTCGAAGCGAATCCCGCAGGTACGAGCCGGACGTGAGCGCCTGCGCATACGCACCGCACGCAGCATATCGAGCTCGCCGTTGCACGAAGGCGGTATAATCGGAAAAACCGCTCCCGTTCGACAAAGGAAGGGCCATGACCAGCAAAAAGCGATCCGCACGCGCGCGACAGATCGCCCAGTTCGAAGCGCAGCTCGGCAACGGACTCGACGGTGCCTTCGAGCGCGAGAGGCGCAAGCAGACCGAACTTGCCGCGTGCAAGGAGTCCGCACGGCGCACACGGGCATGCAAATCGAAGAACCGCTACGCTACCCGCGACCTCGCTCGAGCGGCAGCGGAAAACTGCGCCGAGCACGGGGTGACCGGGCTTTCGGCATACCGGTGCCCCTACTGCAACGGCTGGCATCTCACGTCGCGGAACAGCCCCGATACGAGGGACGACGTGGGCGGCGAACGCTGAACGGGGGCGGCTATCGGTTACGGGCGGTCATGGACAGCGCACCTAATGGGCGGCGCACCTAATGGGAAAGCACCTACGAGGACGAGGCCGAAGGGCCCACTTCGAACCCCTCCGCATCGAGCGTGGGGGCACCCTGGGCCCGGCAACGCGCAACGGTCGCGCGCGCTGCGGGAATCGAGGCTAACAGGAGCGTACCCATAAGCACGCTCGCCACAACGACCGCGATCCACACCGGCACGAACGAATGGGCTGCGTCGAATACCGCACCCGAAACGACGGCTCCAAGGGCCGCCCCGAACATCTCGAACGCGGTGATCACGCCCGTGAGCGTGCCGAGGTCCTTCTTGCCGAACTCCTTCACCGCCATGATAGGCGGCGCGACCGTGCCCATGCACGTAGCGAACCCGAAGAACAGGCACGCGAGGATCGGCCCCGCATCCGTGGCGGGAAAGCAGAGGGCGATTCCGGCCGCGACCGAGGTCGCCGTGCCCAAAAGCGTGCCGACCCGCATGCCCCACCGGTCGTAGATGGCTCCGAGCGACACCTTCGCAACGATGACGACGGTCAGGTAGAACGACCACACGCCCCCCGCCCACAGCGCCGAGTGGCCGCCCGTCACGATTTCGGTCCCCTGCAACGTCACCGACGTCATGTTGGCGATGGAGTTCGTGATAACGGCCCCGTTCGTAACGCCCATCATAACGAACCCGCCCACAAGCAGCCAAAACGATGCACTCCGCCGGGCGCGCTTCCAGCCGACCGCGATCATGACCGGCGCGTCGGGCGAGCGGTCGGCGCGGCTCCGCTCGACCTGGCCCGCACCGTACGGTTCGAGCCCCACATCGGAAGGGCGCGTACGGAACACGAAAACAACGAGGGGAAGCGCTGCGACCAGGCAGATAACCGCCAACATGAGGAAGGCCGGCCGCCAACCGTACTCGACGATCACAGAGCTGGTAACGGGAGAGAGCACCACACCGCCCACGCCCGATCCCGAAAGCGCGACGGACACCGCCAGCCCCCGCTTGAGCGTGAACCAGTTCGCGATGAGCACCGACACGAGCAGGCGCGTTCCCGCGACCACGACCACGCCCGCCACAACGCACAGCGCGTACAGCTGCCACAGCTCCGACACGAACGAGAACGCCGCGAGCACGGCGGCGCTCGTCACCACCGTGATGGAGCCGAGCAGGCGAGCGCTGAGCGTATCGACGAGCTTCCCGACGGCGAGCGAAGCGAACACCGCCACGACCGTGCAGAGAGAAATACCGGTATTGAACTGGCCGACCGTGAAACCCAGCTCCTCGACGATGTGCGGCTGCAACAGCGGAATGCAGTTCACGAACACGGTGGAGCACGTGGCCATGATGAGCAGGCCGCCGATGACGATCCACCATCCGTGGAAGAATCTCTC
>CAUVMU010000073.1:0-6906 GCA_963552775.1 uncultured Eggerthellaceae bacterium
CAAATCTTCGGCGCTCTCGAGGTGGCGAGCCGGCAGTACGGCCTTGCGCTCGAGGCGGCCGCCTACCTCGAAGACCATCCGCACGCTGCCGTCGTGAACCTCGGTTGCGGACTCGACACTACGTTCTCCCGCGTCGACAACGGCATGTGCCGCGGTTTCAACCTCGACCTTCCCGATGTGATCGCCGTACGCGACACGCTCCTGCCTCCGGGTGAACGGGAAGCGAATCTCGCCTGCGACCTCAATGATCCCGCATGGTTCGACGCCGTCGACTTCGTAGCGTCTGAAGGAGCGGTGTTCTATGCTGCCGGGGTGTTCTACTACTTCACGGTCGACCAAATCCGAACGCTTACCACCGCCATGGCGAAACGCTTCCCCGGTGCCATTCTCGTATTCGATGCGGCGAATGCGCGCGCCGTCGGGCTCATGCGCAGAACCTGGATCGAACGGGCCGGCATCGAGGACGTCAGTGCGCTCTTCTCGCTCGAAGACGAATCCGAGCCGGCTGCGTGGAGCGAGCGCTTCGCGTCCGTAACGAGCAGGAAGTACATGGAGGGATACCGCACCCTCCCCCGTACCGTCGGAATCTTGAACAAGCTGATTGCGAAGGCGGTTGACGGCCCCCTTATGCGACAGCGCATCGTGCGCATCGTGTTTCGCGCGTAAACGCGCCACGCCGCTCTGTCGGAGGACTCCCCCCGCGCTCTGTGGCAAGGGCTGCCGGCATAGCTTCGCGACGGCCTACCTCCAAGGACTCCCCCGCGCTCTGTAGCAAGAACCTCTGCGCTCCGTCGCAAGGCTCCTCTGCGCTCTGCCGGAGGGCGTATAATGGAGAAGTTGGATGAGAGCGCCGTGGACATCGGCAACGTCCGCAACTTCAGCGGGCGACGGGCAACGGGAAGGGAGCACAACCCTATGAGAACGGTCATCATCGGAGGAGTCGCCGGCGGAGCAACGGCTGCGGCACGTCTGAGGCGTCTCGACGAGTTCGCCGAGATCATCGTCGTTGAACGCAGCGGATACGTCTCTTACGCCAACTGCGGCCTACCGTACTACATCGGCGGCGCCATAACCGACCGCGCCAAGCTGACGCTGCAGACGCCCGAGAGCTTCCGCGCGCGCTTCAACGTCGACGTGCGCGTGAAGCAAGAGGCCGTCTCCATCGACCGCGCCGCGAAGACCGTTCTCGTCAAAAACCTCGAGGACGGAAGCACCTACGAGCTCTCCTACGACAAGCTCGTCCTCTCCCCTGGCGCACGCCCTGCGCTTCCCGACATCCCCGGCGTGGACTCGCGGCGGGTCTTCACGTTGCGCACCGTCGAGGACACGTTCGCCATCAGCGATTTCATTGAGCGCAAGCAGCCGAAGCGCGCCGTCATCGTCGGCGGCGGGTTCATCGGGCTCGAGATGGCCGAAAACCTCGTCGCGCGCGGTGTGCGCGTCACGCTCCTGCAGCGCGATGTCCACGTGATGCCCACGCTCGATGCCGACATGGCCGCGCCGGTACAGCGGCGCATCCGCGAGGAGAAGATCAACCTGCGCCTAAACGTCGACGTGACGGGATTCTCCGAGGACGAGACGGGTATCCATGTGCTCATGGGCGACAAGAAGCCCCTCGAAGCCGACCTCGTCATCCTCGCGATCGGCGTGCGCCCCGAAAGCACCTTGGCCGAACAAGCGGGCCTCGAGCTGGGGATGAAAGGCGCCATACGAACCGATTCCCATATGCGCACATCGGATGGGAACATTTACGCCGTCGGCGATGCCGTCGAGGTCGTTCACGCCGTCACGGGCGAACCTGCCGTCATATCCCTCGCAGGACCGGCGAACAAACAGGGGCGTATCGCGGCGGACAACATCTGCGGCGTTCCGAGCGTCTACGACGGCTCTCAGGGTTCGTCCGTCCTGAAACTCTTCGACATGACCGTGGCGAGCACGGGCCTGAATGCACGCGCGGCGGCCGCAGCCGGAATCGATTTCGATTACGCGCTGCTCTTATCGCCTTCGCACGCCACGTACTACCCCGATGCCAAGTCGATGACCCTCAAGGTTCTTTTCGAAAAGCCGAGCGGACGAATCATCGGCGCTCAGATCGTGGGCTTCGACGGCGTCGACAAACGCATCGACGTGCTCGCATGCGCCATCCGCGCGCGCATGACCGCAGCCGACCTCGAAAACCTCGACCTCAGCTACGCGCCGCCCTACTCCTCCGCCAAAGATCCGGTCAACATGGCGGGATACGTTATCGGCAACATCTTGGAAGGCCGCGTACGCCAGGTCCACTGGCACGAGGCCCTCAACCTCGACGACGACGCGATTCTACTCGATACGCGCACACCCGTCGAGCACACACGCGGCAATATCGAGGAGGCCTTGCACATCCCCCTCGACGAACTGCGCGAACGTATCGGGGAAATCCCCGCTGGAAAGAAGCTGTACGTATACTGCCAGTCGGGCCTGCGCAGTTACGTGGCGTGCCGCATACTCGAGCAGCGCGGCTTCGACTGCGTCAACGTTTCTGGCGGGTACGGCTACTACGAGCAGGTCTCGCTCGAAGCGCCGCTCGAATCAGCTGGCTGCGGCCCCTGCGGGCTGCGCGCGTAGGGCTCGCGGGGGACGCTGACGATTTTCGATTCCCCCGCGAAACTGCGGGCTGCGCGCGTAGGGCTCGCCGCTCCCTCGCGTCACAGGGGGCAAGTTCGTAGCGCGGCGCAGGCTCTCCGGACCCCGCGTCGCGCTACAGGGCGTAAGGAGCGCGCTCTGAGCCGGAAATCCCGAACAGCGCGCGTTCCTCGTCCATGAAGGACGCCAGAACCTCCCCTACCGCCTGGTAATAGCGCGTCCGTGCACGCGAGCCGAGCGAGGACGACACCGCGTCGGCGAATCGCATTAGGTGGTCGGAGAGAAACGCGCGCTCGGCATCGGCGAAATCCTCCGCTTTATCGTACGTGCCTACCGCAAGCGCGGTAGCCTGCTCTTCGCAGAGATGGCACATGAACCCCAGCTCGAAGGCGATATGGTCCTCGGGACGGCCGTCGTTCGCCTCCACCGCAACTCCGAAGGCGCGATAGCACGCGAGCACTTCGTCGCGCGCATCCTGCATGAGCAGACGCTCGGGACTCGTATGCACCGACTCGTAGGGTGCGATGGGGTCGGGCCCCATCCCTAAGAACAGCCGGTTGTAATCGGCCGCAATATCCACGAGCACCTGCGCGAAAGCGTCGCCCGAAAGCGCGCCGTCGAAGCCCAAAACGGACGCCATATCGGGGTTCTCCTCGAGGAACAGGCACGCGAGGTCGCTCGAAGGCGGTTCCTTGAGCGATTGTGCAAGAAAGCGGTACGTGTCCGCCCGCATACGCGCCTGAACAGCCCCTTCGACCTCATCCATGCCCGATTCCCTTCCTTCTTCCGTGCGCACGGACCCATGCCCCTTACAGCGAGGACCGGCTGCAAGCTTTGTGCTCGCAGCCGGTCCCAACGATCGGAAAACCGCGCTTCCGTTACATCCGTTACGAAAGCACCACGGAGGGCCCGGTTTCCCCCTCCATGAGCTCCCCGCCCTTGGCGGAGGCGAATTCCATCATCGCATCGAGCGGGCCGAAATTCAACGCCTTAACCGGGCACGTGGTCACGCAATGGGGCATCTCGTCCTCGGCGCGACCGATTCCCAGGCACGTATCGCACTTGTCGAGGTGCACGCCCTGACCGCTCTCGTTGTCGGCATACTGGGGCACGTCGAACGGACACGCGGTCGAGCAGGTCTTGCAACCGATGCACCTCTCAAGGTCGACGACGACGATACCGTCCTCATCGCGCTTTGAAAGCGCCCCTTGCGGGCAGACCGCCACGCAGGCGGGCTCGGCGCAATGCATGCACGAAAGCGATGTGAAACGGCGTTTGACGTCGGGGAACGTTCCCGTAACCTCCTCGTTGACCCGGCGGCGCGAAACGGTGTTCGCCTCGATCTCGTGCCACTGCTTGCACGAAACGACGCACGCCCAGCACTTGATACAGCGACTGGTGTCGACATAGAAGCCGTACTGATTCTCGGACATGGCCTACCCCTCGCTCTTCGTGATCTTGACCAGCGTCTGCTTCGCCATAGCCGAATGGAAGTGGTCGTAGTTCTCTATATCCGAATCGTAGAGCACGTTCACCTCGCTGCCGCCGTCAAGGCAACCGTACCCGGGAAGGTCGAGCTCCTCGCAGGCCTGCCACCAACCGCGTTTGCTCATGAGCACGTCGGGCGCGATGCCCTCGAACAGGCGGGCGACCATCTTGACCGACCCGTGGATCGACTCGATATCGACCCAGTCGCCCTCCTCGATGTCGTAGCGCTCCGCCGTCGCGGGATTGATCTTGACCCAGGGTTCGGGCTGCAGCTCGCGCAGCCAGGAAACATCGTGGTAGTAGCTGTGGTTGCACAGACGGTACGCGTGCACGTCGGAGATGATGAGCGGGTATTCCTGCGCCAGATCGGGCGTCGAGGTAAGGTTCTCGGGGGCGCCGTGGTACACGGGCAAGTACTCGAGCGTGCCCGAATCGGTTGCGTTGGGCTTGCCGCCGATCCACTCGTTGTAGCACTGCACCTTGCCGCCGGGCAGGCTCTCGAACATCTTCTCGTAATCCTGGTAGACCGGTTCGGTCGGCGCGGAGCCGTCGGTGCGCTCCTTGAATATGCCCGTGTTCGCCGCGCGCAGTTCCTCCAAGGTTATGCCGGAGCCGTCGAGCCGCTCTTCGAGCATGGCGTCGAGGCTGCCGCCCCAGAAGTCGTCGCCGTAGCCCATCTTCACCGCGAGGTCGAGGTAGTACTGCCAGTCGGAGCGCGCCTCGCCCAAAGGCTCGACGATGACCTGGTTTATGCCGATGAACGTGCCGTCCTTCATGTTCTTTACCGCGAACTGGTCGGACGTCTCGTACTGGGTCGCGGCCGGCAGCACGATATCGGCATAGTCGCACGAGGAATTCCACGACGTGTCCATGACCACGTAGTAGTCGAGCTTCTTCAGCGCCTCGGCGACCTTCTTGGGCTGGCGCGTCGCCGAAAGCGGGTTCGACGACTGCGCGAACACGAAGCGCAGCGGATAGGGGTCCTCGGACAGGATGCTCATGAGGCCGCGGTTGTAAGCCGAGGTCGGACCCGACTCCTGCGTCATCTTGTTCTGGAACCAGCGCGGCGTCTCGGGCGCGACGAGTTTGGAGACGCCGGGCATCCAGCCGTTCTCTTCGTCCTCGGCGCTCGCCGGCATACGGTCGGCGAGCGGGTCCATCGGCTTCGTCTTGATCAACGGGTCGGGCATGACCATGCCGGCCCCGCCGCCGCCCGCGATGCCCAGGTTGCCGGTGATGGCTTCGATCAGGCAGATGCAGGCCACGGTCCAATGCCCGTCGTTGGACTGGTCGCCGATGCCGTTGCCCATGATGATGCCCATGGGCTTGACCGTGCCCATAAGGCGCGCAACCTCGATTATCTGCTCTTCGGGAAGCCCCGTCACCTCGGCCGACCAGCTCGGCGGGAACTGCTCCACATGCTTGGAAAGCTGCTCGAACCCGCTGCACCAGTTCTCGACGAAGTCATGGTCGTAGAGGTCTTCGCCGATGATGACGTTGAGGATCGCCAAAGCGAGAGCTCCGTCGGTACCGGGCCGCACGGGCAGCCAGTAGGCGGCCTTCGAAGCGAGGGCGTCCTGCATGGGTCTGATGTCGATGACGGTTTGACCCGCTTCGATCGCGTCGATGCGGGCGCAGGGATTGCCCTGATTGATAGCCGAGTTCTCCGAATTGTAACCCCAAGCGACCATGAGCTTGGTCTTCTTCGGCTGACCGGGAGCGGTGTTGTTCGCCTTCATGTGCGCTGGCCCGCCGATGGTGACGAGTCGCGAGAAGACGCGCTGCGAATTGCAGATGGCGCTGTGCAGGTAGTTCGGGCTGCCGTGCACGTTGAGGAAGCGCCGTCCGATGTCCCCGAGCACCGCGAAGAACTGCGGCGAGAGCACGCCGTACGACTCGGGACCGTACTTTTCCTTCTGCTCGGCGAGCTTGTCGGCGATTTCCCGAAGCGCCTCGTCCCAGGTGATGCGCTCGAACTTCCCCTCGCCTTTGGCCCCTGTGCGCTTCATAGGGTACAGCAGGCGCGAAGGCGAGTAGAGCGCCTGCATGGCCGCGTTGCCCTTAGCGCACAGCGTCTTGCTCCCGCGACCGAAGTTGTTCCCCGCCTCGGGATTGCCCTCCACGTTGACCCAGCGGCCGTCCCGCACCGTGCACAGCGTGGAGCAATGGGTGCGCGCGGGGCCGCACATCTTGCACCAGGCATGCCTCACCTCGACCTCGCTCGCCTTTTCGCCGGCATCGGAAGCCGCGCTGTCTTTTCTCATCGTCGGTGCGCAGCCCCCTGCCACCATCAGGGCCCCGAGTCCCGCCGCACCCGCTAGAAACAATCTGCGTGACACGTTCGGCATCACATCCCCCTTCTCTTACTTCTTTGTTCCTTGACCGTTCAACAGGCCGCGCTGCGCGTCCCCATACCGCGCAGCGCCTCGTGCCCTGCGTGCGGCTCCCCTCGCCGCACACAGGGCACCCCGGAGCGCGGATGCGCACGGCGGACGCCTGCATTTACTTGAACAAGGACCCCCTCGAACGACCGATATCCCGGTCGTTCCTCAAAGAATGTGGATTAATTATAGCGGAACTGTGATGCCTATACCTATACTCTGATTAACCTACTTTGAGTATAATCCCGTAATCCACGCTCAGCGCTTCGAACCGACGAGGGCCAAAAGGCAAGGATTCCAATCCGCTACGAAACGACGAGGCCTGCGCGCTCGCGGCATAAATCGATGAACTCCTGCTTCGAACGCACAGCGGCCTTGCGGTAAATATGCTTCACGTGCGTATTCACGGTGCTCG
>CAUVMU010000074.1:0-6870 GCA_963552775.1 uncultured Eggerthellaceae bacterium
GAGGGCGAGGGGGTTCGCGCAAAGGCGGCAGGCGTTTGGGAGGGCGCCGTATCCGTATCGCGAGCGCTTTGCGGGGGCTTAACTTCACCATCGACGCGAGCGCGCTCGGCAGCCTGATCGCGCAGCGCTTTGCGGGGGCTTAACGCCGTCCCGCCAGGGTTCGCGGGGACGTGACGACAGCGAAGCTCCTCGATTGTCTTTCACGAATGCAAAACGTGAGGAGCTTTTTAGTGGAGGAAAGGCGGGGGGATTAAATGGCGCAGCTTACTCTGTCGCGTCGCAGCTTCATTAAGACGGCAGCGGTCACAGGCGCAACGCTATCGCTCACCCAGTTCGCGGGGCCCATGCAGGCGCTTGCCGCTGCAGAGACCACGACCACGGGCGACGTGAAGCGCATTCGCTCATGCTGTCGCGCGTGCGGTAAAGTCGAGTGCGGCGTTTGGGTCACAGTCCAAGACGGGAAAGTAATCAAGGTCGAGGGTGACGAGGGTGCGCCCCAGAGCCGTGGACACTGCTGTACGAAGTCTCAGTCGTCCATGCAGGCGGTCTATCATCCCGATCGTTTGCGCTACCCGATCAAGCGTACGAACCCCAAAGGCGAGGACGATCCGGGCTGGCAGCGCATCACGCTCGACGAGGCGTTCGAGCTGTGCGGCAAGGGCCTCGGGGAAATCAAGGAGAAGTTCGGCGGTCCGTCCATCTTCGTGATGTGCGGTACTTCCCGCGTGTGGTCGCTCGGCCCGTACCAGGGCATGAAGCAGCTCTTCGGTACGCCGAACGCGCATCTGGCCTACCAGGTCTGCAAGGGTCCGCGCCACTTCGGCGGTATCATGACCGACGAAATGGGTTCGCCTTGGATGGAGGTCGAGGCCGAGCCAAAGGTCTACGTCCAGTGGGGCACTGCGGTCGAGTACTCCAACTACGACACGACGAACCGTACTGTCAGCGACGTCGCTCCCCACGCAACGGCCCATATCCTGGTCGACCCGCGCGTGACGCCGCTCGGAAAAGAAGCCGACATCTGGCTGAACCTGCGCCCCGGCACCGACGGTGCGCTCGCTTTGGGCTGGTTGAACTGGATCATCGAGAACGAGGCCTACGACGACACCATGGTGCGTCGCTGGTCGAACGCCCCGTTTTTGTACGTCGAGGACAAGGAGGCCCTCACCGAGGGCTGGCTCGTCGAGGGTAACGGCGGCATCGACATGAAGACGAGGCTTCTGACCGAGGCCGACGTCGATTCCGACTCCGTCCCGTGGGATGTCGAGGGCGATGGCAAGTACCAGCGCTTCCTGGTGTGGGACGACGCCAACGACAAGCTGACGTACTGGGACGCCCAGCTCGGCAAATGGGAGGGCGAAGAGCATCGCATCCCCACGACCGGCCGCTGGATCGAGCATCCCTACAAAGAGCAGATCATGAAGGCATGGCTGCCCGACCAGTCCTGGTTCGCCGATCCCGGGACCGAGCCCGACCGCTTTCCGGACGGTTCCGAGACGTGCAACCCCGCCGGGCTTCCGAAATCTCCGGCGCTCTTTCCGGGCAGCATCGACGTGAAGCTCAAGGACGGCAGGACCCACAAGGCCCGTACCGTGTGGGACGCGCTGCATGACGTGAGCAAGGAGTTCACACTCGAGCACACCTCCGAGGTCACCGGCGTGGACCCCGACAAGATCGAAGCGGCTGTGCGCACGTACACGACCCGTGTCGATCCCGCTTACGGCAACGGCGGCATCCATTTCCAGCTCGCGCTCGATATGAACGGTCAGGGCGTTCAGAACACCCGCATTCTGCAGATGATCAGCTGCATCACCGGCAACTCCGACGAGCCGGCCGGCAACCGCGGCTCGTGCAAGTCGCAGTTCGACGGAAATCCCGGCCGTTCGAACATGCAGACGGGGAGCCCCTATGGAGAGGCCGCTCTCACGTGGGAAGGCCGCGACAAGAGCCTCGACGACCTGGCGCATGACATGCAGGGCTTCGTCCAGTACCTCATCGACAACGATTCGCCTTTGGCGGAGCGCTACGGCAACAAGGTGCCTTCCGACGAGGAAGCCGTGGTCATCGCCAAGCGCATGGGCGGCGCCTTCCGCGCCTCGCAGGCCTGGCCCAACCCGAAGACCATCTTCGATCGCAACGCCGGCCAGATCGACTCCGAGCGCTTCCCGCTGAACCGTTATTGGGGTCGCTGGGCCGATGCCGGTACCATCTGGGACGGCTGCCTGAACATCCACGACGTCCCATATCGTCTGCACGCAGGCGTGTGCCAGTCCGGCGACATCATGAACATGGCAAACATCAATCAGGCGTGGAAGGCCACGATCGAACTCGACTTCTTCACGGACATCAACCTGTGGCTGTGCCCGAACAACGGCAACGCCGACGTCATCTTCCCGTGCTACCATTGGCTCGAAATCGACTCCACCCGCGTTTCCCAGGGTGCAGGCGGCATGTTCGGCTGCTGCTGCGAGACCATCGAGGCTCCGGGCGAGTGCATCTACGACCCCGATTGGAACGTGGGCATGTACAAGGCGCTCGGCGTGCCGTGGAACACGAAGGACCCCGATGCCGCGCCGGCCAAGAGCCTGAACTTCTCGAGCTACGACGGCAAGTACGGTCCCGAGGAGAGCTACCTGTGGCCCGATCGTGCCCGCGTACTCAAGGACAACGTCGACGCGTGGAAGACTGCCGAGTTCCCGAGCGGACCCACGTGGGAGCAGGCGAAGGCCCACTTCACGGAGCATGGCTGGATGGACTGCCGCGAGTGGCACCCCGAGCGCTGGGGCACGTATCGCCGCCACGAAATGGGCTGGCGTCGCCAGCAGGGCGGCTTCAACCTCTTCCCGCTCGTCGACGACCATCCGGGCTTCATGACCCCGTCCGGTCTGGTCGAAATCTGGTCGCTGACCTGCGAGGCCTATCTGGGCGACGAGGACAAGTTCCCCATCTTCCGCGAGCCGTACAACTCCATCGTGTCGCATCCCGAGTTCTACGATGCCTCGAAGGCCGACAAGATCGACGCGAGCGATTTCTTGAACGAGGAGTACGTCGACACGCTGAAGGCCCATCCGGATAACGCCTTCACGATGACCACGGGTTCGCGCCAGCCGGTGTACTTCCACTCCGAGCACCGCCAGCTGCCCTGGTGCCGCGAGCTGTGGCCGGCTCCGCGCCTCGAGATGAACCCCAACGACGCCGATCGCTTGGGCCTCAAGCAGGGCGACTGGGTGTGGATCGAGAGCCCGTGGGGCAAGGTACGCCAGGTCCTCGACGTCTACTACGGCATCAGCCAGGGCGTTGTGAACGCCAACCATGCCTGGTGGTTCCCCGAGTTCGACACGGCAAGCCACGGCTTCGAGCTGGTCAGCATCAACTGCGTGATCAACCCGCACCACGGCGACCAGGTGTGCGGCTCCATGTCCGCGCGCTGCACGCCGGTCATCGTCTACAAGGCGACGGCCGATAACTCGCCGTTCGGCAATCCCGTGCCGTGCGACCCGAACGGAAAAGAATGCATTCACGATGCGTCCGATCCGCGCCTGAAGGAATGGATGAGCACGGGTATGAGGTCCCGCGCCGCGGGCGAGGATGCATGGACAGGAGAGGTGGCCTAGGATGACGCAATATGCCATCATTACCGACTTGAACCGCTGCGTCGGCTGTCTTGCCTGCTCAACGGCTTGCAAGACCGTCAACGGCGTCGAGCCGGGCAACTTTTGGATCAAAACCCTGCGCATCGGCCCTACGCCCAAAAAGGGCGGATCGGGTGACTGGCCCGACGTGGAGATGTACTTCCTGACCGTCCAGTGCCAGCACTGCGAGAACCCCGAATGCGTGCACGTGTGCCCCACCGAGGCCTCGCACAAGATGCCCGACGGCACGGTGCAGATCGACAAGTCCAAGTGCATCGGCTGCCAGTTCTGCGTCATGGCCTGCCCCTACGGCGTGCGCTACCTCAACGAGGAGGAGCGCGTCGTGGAGAAGTGCACGCTCTGCGAGCAGCGGGTCGCTCAGGGAGATTTGCCGCAGTGCGTTGCGCAGTGCGGCGGTCGCGCACGTTGGTTCGGAGATTTGGACAAGGGCATCGATACATTCGAGGGTCCTGCATGCAATGTAGGCGATCCTTCGTACGAAGCCCAGTCGAAGGCTCGCTATCGTCTCAAGGACATGGTAGGCGAAGGCGGCGAGTACTGCGTGAAACCGTATCGGGACGACGAGGTATACCGACTGCCCGATGTGGGGAACAAGCCGAGCTTCCTCTACATTTTGCGCAACGAGCAGTGGCAGGGAGGGGAGTAGACCATGGAACTGCAATGGCCTTTGATTCTATTCACCACGTTCGTGTCATGGTCGGCCGGCGTGTTCGCTGCTCAAGGGGCGCTTGTGCTCAAGGGCGTTGCGCCTCGCGCCCAGCTGCCAGCCCTTATTTGCTCGGCGGCCCTGCTTGTTGTCGGCGGCGTCGCGGTGTTCTTCCATCTCGAGCACTGGGAGCGTATCTTCAACGGCTTCGGGCACCTGACGAGCGGCATCACCCAGGAGCTTGTCGCCATTGTGGTCATGGCGCTGGTCATGGTGGTGTACTTTGCGCAGTTGAGGAGGTCGGAAAACGGCTCGGTTCCAACATGGATCGCGGTTCTCGCCCTGATATCGGCGGCCCTCCTGGTCGTCGTCATGGGGAATTCCTACCTGATGGCAGCGCGGCCCGCTTGGGACAGCGCTCTGCAAATATGCAGTCTGATCGGTGTGGCGTGCGTGCTCGGCCCGGCGACGCTTGCGGTTCTCGAGGACGTCGTTGCAGGCGATTCTTCCGAAGCTGCAAGTCCGGTTTCGGTTGGCTCGGCCGCGTTCGCTGTCTGGGGCAGCGTAATCAACCTGGTAACTACGGGAGCGTTCTTGCTGGGTATGACGACGGCTTCTTCGTCGTTGACCGATGTCGGTTACTCGTTCGATCCTACGCGACCTGAGGCGGGCCTGCTCGATTTAGCCTCCATCTCCCCCTTTGCGGGCGAGAGCGCGCTTATTGCGGGAGGCGCTCTCGTGGCGGCGCTGCTTGCCGTAATCGTCGCGCTCCTCGCCAAGACGAAGGGCGGTTGGAAATCATGGGGGGCGCTAATCGTGGTATGCGCGTTCGCATGCACGGTGCTCGCCCGTGTGGTGTTCTACCAGATGGGCGTTTCGGTGTTCCTCTACTATTAGGACAGGCTCCATGCGGTCCGGCCGAGGGATGCGCCCTTAGCCGGACCGGTCCGCACCGTCCGCTCTCCAACCGCAACGACGCTTTTGCGGCCGTGCTCGTCCGAGTCGCCTGCCATGCGGCTGCGCGCTCGCGTCGAGCCGGGTCCCGTGTGCAATCCGTCCCCCAACCCCTTGCACGTCGGATTGCACACGGGACCATACGGAAAGCTAAGACTTCGAAGCGTACCCGCCGTGCGGTTTCGCTCCCTCGATTAAGTCGAGGAAGTCCTGCTTGTTGTGGACTCCCATCTTCTGATAGATATGGCGCAAGTGCGTGGTGACGGCCCCGCGCGAAAGCACGAGGTCTTCTTGGATGCGCGCGCTTGAGCGTCCTTTCGCGAACAGGACCATAATTTCCGTTTCCTTGGGCGTAAGCCCGTATTCCGAGGCCACCTCGGCGCAGCGGTCGACGAATCGAGGGCGTGCATTCGAAGGGCTCCCGACCTCGTCCGCGAGCGCATTCTCTGCGCCGCTCGCTGTATCCGCGCGATAGTCGTCGATCTCGGTCAGTCGAATAAGGTCGTCTTCGCTGAAGACGAACAGATACGAGAGCAGGATGACAAGCGTCGAGATGAGCGCGATGAGGCTGAGCGTCTGCGGGGCGAATGGGGCGAACGAACAAATGGCCTGGCCTATTGTTGAGCCGAGAAGCACGCCGAACGTGACCATGCCCCATCCGATGCCGAAAATCGTTGTCGAGGAGAGCCGGTAGGTATAGGAGATTTCGGCGAGAAGGATCCAGATGAACATATTGAACGTACCGTAACCGGTCAGCGCGATCGTGCTCTCGATATGATAATGCGAGGTGAATACGGGCAGAAGCATAAAGAACAGGGCGAGGGCGAACACGACCAGTTTGTAGACGGATCGCAGGTCGTTTCTGCGCGAGAAGAGTGCGCATCCATAGACGATGAGAAGACTGAGGCCACCCGAAGTTAGGAGCGATACGTTGAACAGGTTCTGCGCGGCCTGCTCGTTTGCGGTAAGGAACACAGCGCGCACCACGCCGTCTGCGAGGCCCGTAAGGCAGGCGCACGCGCCTATCTTCCATGAGAAGAGCCGGACGTCTATCTTGACGGGCTCGACTGCGCGCACCGTTCTCCGGGACCATATCTTAAGCTTTGAGAACAGGATCCAACCTGATGCCAGGGGAAATGCCGCGCAGAGAAGGCAGGCTATCACGGAGGGGAGGGCCGTGGTGAGCGTGTAGACCAGAGCTGCCAGAAAAAAAGCGAAAGGAACCTCGAAACGCGTACGTTGGGGAGGCTCGTTGCGGAAGAACTCGCCGTAGCCCAAGTCGATCAGGCCCGATCCCAGTCCCGTGGCGACTCCTCCTGTGACGCCGAGCACCATGAAGGAAGGGCCGGCAAGGTACGATGAGGCGACGAGCGTCGTACCGAAAGCGGTCATAAGCGGCGCGCCCACGCGAATTCCAGGGGATTGGGCCAATGCGGAGAACGAACGTGGGGCAATCGCGCTTCCGAATAGCACGAAACACAAGCTCAAGGTCGAAACGAGGTACACGTAGCTCGGGATGGGCAGCCCCTCCCAGGTCATGATGCTGGTTGCGGTTCCGAGGAACATCAGGTAGACCCATGCACGGATAAGGGCGAGTCCCACAGAGGGAGCCTGCCA
>CAUVMU010000075.1:0-6832 GCA_963552775.1 uncultured Eggerthellaceae bacterium
CACGGGGCCGAGCCCCGCTACCTCGTCGAGTATACTCGCCGTCATGCCCTTGCCACGCAGCTCCCGATGGAACGTGATGGCGAAGCGGTGGGCTTCGTCGCGCACCTGTTTCACAAGGTACAGCGACGCCGATCCACCGGGCAGAACGACCGGACCCGTGTCCTGCCAAGGCACGAACAACTCCTCGTCGCGCTTGGCCAATCCCGCGAGCGCAATGCCCTCCACCCCCATGCGGTCGAACATCTCGATCACAGCATTGAGCTGGGGCCTGCCGCCGTCGAGGATGATGAGGTCGGGCTTCGAACCGAACCGCTCGTCTGCCATGCGCTCTGGCGCGTAGCGCCTGCTCATAACCTCCTGCATGCTCAGGAAGTCGTTGGCCTCGTCAAGGGGCGTCTTTATCTTGAAGCGCCGGTACTGGTTCTTGTCGGGACGACCGTTCGTGAACACCACCATGGAGGCCACCGTGTAGCTGCCGTGTATCGTGGATATGTCGAAGCACTCGATGCGCAGCGGCGGCGCGTCGAGCGCAAGCGCGCTTTCGAGCTGGAGCAGGGCGTTGTTGATCCGCTTGTCGTCGTAGTTCGTACGCACCTTGTAGCGCAATAGCGTATGCTGGGCGTTCTTCTCGGCGAGCGCGACAAGCTCGGCCTTCTCACCCTTTACGGGAGCGGTGAAGCGCACCTTGGCCCCGTGCGCGTTCGCGAGCTTGGACGTGAGCCACTCCTCCATAGCGCTGGCATCCTCAGGCAACGTGCGCACCACGACCTCGCGCGGGATCGAGGTCGTCGCATCGTAGTAGCGCAAAAGGAACATATGGAGCAGGTCGTCATCGGGCACGTCGGTGCCGCGGTCGAGCACGAACTCGTTCGAGTTCATGATGCGACCCTCGCGCACCATGAACACATGGACTCCGGCGACGGTCTCTTCTCGGAACAGGCCCACCACATCGGCGTCGAGGTTGCGAGCCGAAACGGCATGCTGCTTGTCGGTAAGCGCGCTCACGGTGTCGATGCGCGCCTTGAGTCGCGCGGCGCGCTCGAAGTCGAGTTCGGCCGCCGCCTCCGCCATCTCTGAGGCCATCTCATCGATGAACTCGCGGTGCTGCCCGTCGAGGAAGCGCGCGACGCGCTTGACGTTGAGCGCGTACTCCTCCGGCGTCACCTGCCCGCAGCAGGCGCCGGGGCCGAGCCCCACATGACAGTCGAAGCACGGACGGATGGAACCCGCAGACGAAAGGAAGGCGCCCGGATCGCCCTTCTCGAGGCGGCGCTTGAGTTGGCGCCAGTCGGCGCAGCTCGCGGAGCACAGCGGCACGACGCGACGGGCCACGTCGATCATCGTGCGAGCGGCGCGGCTGTCGGTGAACGGGCCGAAGTACGCGGTGTCGGCGCGGTGCTTCTCGCGCGTGAACTTGATGGCCGGGAACACGTCGCCTTTGGTCAGGGCGATGAACGGGTAGGACTTGTCGTCCTTGAAGTCGGCGTTGAAAAACGGCGCATACTGGTTGATGAGGTTCTTTTCGAGCACGAGCGATTCGTGCTCGTTCTCCACCACGATGTACTCGAACGAGTCGATCTGCTCGACGAGCAGGGGAATCTTCGCGCGGTCGTCTTGAAAGTTCACGTACTGGCGCATGCGCGCGCGCAGCTGCTTGGCCTTCCCCACGTAGATGACCTGGCCCGCCGCATCTTTCCACAAATAGCATCCCGGAAGCGCGGGGACGCTGTCGAGCTCGCGTTTGATGCGCGCTATGCGGTCCGCGTGCACTCCCGTATGCGCGAGCGCACTCGTCGGCTCCCCGAAAGGGGTTTCTTCGAAATCTGACATGGCTTCAGTATAGCAAAGGCCCTACGCATCCGAGTTGCGCTCCGCAGGGCTCCATAGGGCATGAGGTGCGCCCAAAACTTGGACCAAAACCGAGAAAGGAATGTAGATGGTCCAAGAAGATGAGCGCACCTCAGCATAGGGCATTGTGATAAAGTTATGCCGTGTCTACAGGTGAAACCGCAATCGAAACGACTGATTCCGACAATCCTTTGGGAGCGCCCGTAAGAAAGGAAACCGATTTGAATGAAACGGTTACCCTTCCTGCTAATAGCGGGATAACCGCAGAATCTGAACCGTCTTCTGCCAAAGCCATCGAGACCAATCGGCCGAAAGAGGAGACCGATGTTTGGACAAGTTAGCGGGGTTCAGTGGTCGGGGCTGACGAGACTGGAGACCGTCCTCGTAATCGTCCTGTACTTCGGTGCGGTCTACCTCATCTCGAGGCATGCGAAGAAGAAGGGGCAGAGCCAGGCGCTGTTCTTCATAGCCTCGTTTTTCAACCCGATTCTAATCTTCATCGTGGCATTTTTTCTCAAGCCCTTGCCGGAATCCGAGGCAGCTCTTAAAAAATGAAAAGGCTCGTGCTATCGACTGGCTGGGTGAAATCGCGATTACCCGCATAACGCCCCGTTCCCCCTTGGGAAACGGGGCGCCGCAGCGCTGCACGACCGCCAAGCGAGCCGGCCGTGCAGCGCCATCGGGCAGTTGCGATGGACGAGGCATCGCACGCGAACAATCCTCGTTTACGCGGATCGTCCCGCAAATCGAGCCTCGGAGAACCGCAGCTGCAGAGCCTGACCCTCCGTCAGGGAGACCGTCGGCGACCCCTCGGCGGACCCTTGGACGAGAAGCGATTCGAACGAACGGTCGAAATCCGAAAAGACAGCGTATTCGTGCAGGTAGTCCTCGTATTCGTCCTTCAGGGGAACGATGCTGTAATCGCCTGGGGGCATGTCGCGACCGACCAGGTAGATACCGTTGCGGTACGTACCGTCCGTACTTACGGGCGGCTCGTAGAACTCTACCGGGTACGCGACGGCATCGTAGAAGGTCAGCGTCTGCCCCTCTTTGAGCTTGACCAACGAAAAGCCCGTGAAGAAATCGGCGTTCGCGATGTCCTCGATGGAGCCGGAGGGACCCCCGAGCTGAGTCGTTGCGAAGTAGGCCGTACGCTCCGGCGCGGATTCTACGATGTAGAATCCCGAAGGCAAGCCTTTGTGCTCCCCATCTCCCACTATGGCGCGCGTAGGGTCGGAGCAGTGCACGGGAACGATCGCTCCTCCGAACGAAGCGCCGTTCGAGAAGCCGTCCGAATACGAGCTTCCCGTCGACGGGGCTTCGTCAAAGGTCCCATTGGACACGTCGTCGGACAAGCGGCCGATCGATCGGTCGTCGCCCGTGAACAGGGAGCCTCCGCCCGAGGTTCCCGGCCTGTCCGACGAAGGAGAGCAGAACCCGAGAGCGGTAGCGAGCGCGAACAACAAAACGGCGCCCGCAAACGCGGTGGAAACGGTCTTTTTCTCAGGCGAGGGAGCTGCAGGCTTCGACGGGCGACGCGTGGGGCGTCCCGCCGAAGGATACGCCTGCGCCTGCGGTCGTGCGGCGGATGCAGCCGCGCGCAGAGGAGGCGCGCTTGCGCGCACGGGTTGAATCCTGACGCTGAGCGGGACGGGCAGCGGGCTGGTAGGAAGCGACGGGAACGGTGGAAGCAGCAGGCGCAACAGGAACCGTCGACACGGCAGGAGCAGCGAACCGGGCCTCTTGCTCCACCTCCGCGAGGAAGTCCTCGTATACGTGCTCCGTTTCCCGTAAGCGGCACGCAACGGGCCGTACGGGCTGCGCAGAAGCGAAGGCCGAATCGAAATCCTGCGCAGCGAAAGCTGCCTCAACCTGAAGACGGGCTTGATCGAAGACGGTTGCAGCCGAAGAGGCGTCCGCCGATTCTGGAGTACGGTTCACGTTCTCGGACATGGGGTCCCTTTCCCTTGAGGGGTACGCGACCAGTATAGCGGAAGCGCACGACGCCTACGCGACGATACCCGCCGCGACGACGGCGTCGATTGCCGCCACATCAGCCGGAAACCAGGCCACGGAACGCACATCGCGCGCACCGAGCCAGCGCGCGTCGCAGTGCTCGAGCAGGCGCACGTCCTCGTCGAGCAAGCGGCAGTGAAAGCACGAGAGCTCGAGAAGGAAATCGTCGTAGGCATGCTCGACCTCGACGATAAGCTCCCCCACCTCGATGCGCGCGTCGAGCTCCTCGCGTATCTCACGATGAAGGGCCTGCTCGAGCGTTTCATCGCGCTCGACCTTGCCGCCGGGAAACTCCCACCCGCCGGCGAAGGCCCCCGTCGCGCGCTGCGTGGCGAGAATCCGACCGTCCCGCTCGATAACGGCGGCCACCACCTTGACGGACTTCATCCTAGAACGCCTGTCGTGGAAGAATTTCGCGGCGGTTGTACGAATCAGCGGCACCCAAGGCGTCGGCAAGGGCGCGGCACTTCTCCTCGGCGATCGATTCGGGGTAGGGATACACGAATATCCGGACGTTCTGACGGTATTTCACGTCGGCGTACACGTCGGGGTTCCCATCGCCCGAAAAGTGGAGGCGCAGAGCCGCGCCGATATCGTCGGCCCAGCTCACGTACACGTCGCGGAACGCGGCGACGTCGGTGCGGAGGGACGCGCCGTCGTACACGGCGATGGCATAGCATCCCGGTCCGTTATAGCCCCCGAGCGCCTGCACAGCAGCGTTTGCAGGCGCGCTTTCGATGATCTTGCAGTACTCCTTGGCCGACGTGTGCACGCTCGCCGTCTGAAGCACCACGCGCCGCGCGGTGCGGACCTCGTCGGAAGCACGTCGCCGATCGGCTTTCTCGCGATGCGCTTGAGCCGCCTCGCGCGATGTGTCGGCAACCTTCCTGGCAGCGGCCCCCGCTACGGTGCGCGTGCCGTGAGCGGCACCGAGGGCTGCCGCGGACACGGCGCCCGCCGCACCGACAGCGGCTCCCTTGACGGTAGCGGCGGTCTTGTGCGCAGCCTCCGACTGGGCGGCCTGCTTGGCGTAGGGTGCAACTTTCTTGGCGACGAGCGCAATATCGTCGGCATGGCTGATGAGCAGCGCTGCAGCAGGTCCGAGGCTCTTTCCGAGGCCCTTCGAGCCCACCGCTTTCGCCGCTGCTTTCGCAACCGCACCCAAACCGGCCATGGATCTTCCTCTCTCGCAGCGCGGACGCGCCTTTCCTTCCGCGCACATTATAGCGGTCGCACGGCGCAGCGCCCCGTGCGCACGGCAACGGGCAGGCAACCGTTTTGAAGGGCTGCAGGCGAAAGCAGCTGCCCGCGAATGCTTTGCGCTGCACTCGTTATACCGACACTTATACCGACGTTTTTCAGGATATGTTTGATTTCGATTGCGCGAATCGGGCTTCTTTCCATCGCGAGAAGGCAATCCTCCTGATCAACCTTGTTCCAGTCGACGACCTTGTACTCGTCTGACTTAAACCAGCCTTTTGTGACGGCGCTTATCTTTAGGACGGCAAACTCTCCGTCGAGCAACAAACGCTGATTGCCGCTAACGTTCGTTCCGGACGCAATGCCAGACAGAAGTTCATCCATCGTGCATTGGTCGAACGAATTCCCGCTTCCGAACATCTCGACAAACCGGGATTTGACAGAATCCGACTCGTCGAGAACGCCACCGTTCAGATCAGGCGTACTCACTGCTTATTACATTTTTCTCGGTGCGGCGTTCCGCAGTCCGTCGGTGCAGCGTTCCACGGCGCGCCAGTGCGGGCGGGCCGCATGACCGCACCCGCACCTTCTATGCCGCAATTCTAACTCATGTTCAGCCGATGCTACCTCCTTGCATGGTCGAATCCAGTCGACTCGATCATAGCGACGGCTGAGGCTATGTCCGTCCTATTTGGACGCTATTCGCTTTTGAAAGTGCGCAACAAATTCTACGTTAGGGGATGCGGACAAACACAGCACATGCGGATACAACCTGCAGCGCAGTAACAACGGGTAGCTACATTAACGAACAGCAACGTTTTTTCTACTGACTATGAAACACGGCATGTCCCGAAAGCACACCACCTCGTCTGAGCGCAGCGCGTATAATCGAGCAGGCAAGCCGCACATCGCCGCGTCGCCGCGTCGCCGCGTCGCCGCGTGCGCCCGCGCGCCCGCATCCGCCTACGAAAGAGGCCCCATGAAGCTCATGCACCTCGCCGACCTGCACCTCGGCAAAGCGCTCTTCAACATCCCGCAGCTGCCCGACCAGCGCTTCGTTCTCGAGCAGCTGCTCGACCGCGCCGTAAGCGAGCAGGTCGATGCCATCGTCCTTGCGGGCGATATCTTCGACAAAGCCTCCCCCTCAGCCGATGCCGTCGAACTGCTCGATTGGCTGCGGACCGCCATCGAGCAGCGCGGGCTCGCCTGCATCGGCGTGCCGGGCAACCACGACTCCGCCGAACGCATCGGCTACGCCTCCTCCCTGCTCGCACGTCACCGTATCCACCTCGCCGGCCCGTACCGGGGAAAGGTCGAATGCGTCCACCTTAAGGACAGGTGGGGCACCGTCGCGTTCTGGCTCTTCCCCTTCATGCGGCCCGTGCAGGTCAAGCCGTATTTCCCCGATGAGGACATCAAGGGCGACTACACGGCGGCCCTCGCCGCCGTCGTGGAGACCTGCGCCATCGACCCCGCCGAGCGCAACGTCGCCGTAGCCCATCAGTTCGTCGCGTCGGGGAGCGCGGACCCCGAGCGCAGCGATTCGGAGCTTGCAATCGGAGGCGTGGACCGGGTCGCCTCCTCGGTGTTCGACCCCTTCGACTACGTGGCGCTCGGGCACTTGCACCACTCCCAACAGGTCGGACGCGATACCATGCGCTACGCGGGGTCACCCCTCATGTACTCGCTCTCGGAGCTCGCGCACCCGAAAACGACTCCCATCGTCACGCTCAAAGAGAAGGGCAGCGTTTCCATCGAACTCGTTCCC
>CAUVMU010000076.1:0-6831 GCA_963552775.1 uncultured Eggerthellaceae bacterium
GGTTTGTCTAGCGTAGAGTGATTGTTGCGGGATTCGGCATCGCAACCTTACGAATATCATCACGCAGATTTTTCGTCTTTCATCATCAAGGGCATGCCAACCACGTCTATGGCCTACCTTGTCGTTTGCCCCGTATTCGACAAGAGGAGGCCAGAAAGGAAACGATCGGCATGCCCGTAGTACAGGATATGAGAAAGCTGGCGAGGAGCGGGCGCTCCGTCGCCGAGACCTCGAGGGAAACAGGGGTCTCGGAGCCGACGGTCCGCAAGTACGTCAACATGAAGGACTTCTCGCCGAAGGCGCCGTCGAAGAAGCAGGCGCCGTCGATCCTCGACGCGTGCAAGCCCGTCGTCGACGCGTGGCTCGAGGGCGACCGCAGGAACTGGCGCAAGCAGCGCCACACGGCCAAGAGGACCCACGAGCGGCTCGCGGAGGAGCACGGCTTCGAGGGCTCGTACAGCACCGTGCAGCGATACGTCAAGGACCGCAAGGAGACGCACAGGGACCGGCGCGACGAGTGCCTCGACCTGGAATGGCGGCCGGGCGAGATGCAGGTGGACTTCGGCCGGGCCGACTTCAGGGTGGTGGGCGTGCGCAAGCGCCTGCACGGCCTCGTCTGCGACTTCCCGTTCTCCAACGTCGGGCTCGCCCAGGTACTCCCCGGCGAGACCGCCGAATGCGTCTGCGAGGGGCCCATGGCCGTGTTCCGCCACATCGGCGGCGTGCCTGCGCGCATCGTGTTCGACAACGCCACGGGCGTCGGCAGGCGCGTCCGCGACGAGATCCGCACATCCAGCCTGTTCGCCGCCTTCGCCGAGCACTTCGGCTTCGACTACTCGTTCTGCAATCCCAGTTCAAGGTGGGAAAAGGGCGGCGTCGAGAACAAGGTGGGCGCGCTCAGGCGGGCGCTGTTCGTGCCCGTGCCGAGCTTCGACCGCATCGAGCTTTACAGCAGGCGCCTGCTCGACGAGCGCGTGCGTCGTTCCGACGGGGGGCACTACCGCAAGGGCGAGGGCCAGCTCGCGCTGTTCGAGGAGGACTGCTTCGCGCTGCGTCCGCTGCCGGAAACCCCCTTCTCCGCAGTGAGCTACAGCACCCGCAAGGCGGACAAGTACGGCAACGTGACGCTCGACGGGTGCCGCCGCTACTCGGCCGACCCGGCTTACGGCCGGTGCGATCTCATCGTCGGCGAGGGCGCCTTCGAGGTCGTCATATACGACATGGACGGCACTCTCGTCGCCGAGCATCCCCGCGCGTACGGCAAGAAGCCGACCGAATCCGTCGACCCGGCGAGCCGGCTCGCGCTCCTGTGCCGCAAGCCCGGCGGCTGGGTCGACGGCCGCGTGCGCACGTCGCTGCCGGACGACCTGCGGGAGTGGATGGACGCGCAACAAGCCCCCGATCGCGCCAAGACGCTCGGGCTGCTGCGCGACGTATGCGAGGAGAGCGGTCGGCCGCCCGCGGTCGAGGCCATGGCGAGGGTCGTGGAAGCCGGCGGCGGCGTCGACAGGGCGACCGTCGGCGTCCTGGCGGGCGGAATCGCCGACGGCCGCGGTGCCGTCGTCTACGACGAGCCCGTCGACATGGGCGAGTCCGACGCCGCGTTCGCGCTGATCGGGGGTGAGCACCACGATCCCGAGCAAGGCTGAGAGGGCGAGGCTCGCCGACAGCATAACGGCGGGAGCTAGGGCCGTGCGCTTCTCCAACGCCACCATCGAGCGGTTCCCCGATCCCGCCGCGCCCGGCCAGACGCAGGCGGTCGACGGCATGCTCGAGCACGAGGCCGAGGTCCGCAAACGCAACGAGCATGCGCGCCTGCTGAGGCGCGCGAAGTTCCCCGCCGTCAAGTCGGTGGAGGACTTCGACGGCTCCGACCTGCGCTTCCCCGACGGGTACGGATGGGACGGCATGCCCTCGCTCGAGCGGGTCGGCAAGCGCCAGGACCTCGCGCTCCACGGGCCCGCGGGCCGGGGCAGGTCGCACCTGTCGGCGGCGCTCGGCATGAGGGCGGTCGCCGCCGGCAAGTCGGTCCGGTCCGTCACCGCCGCCCAGCTCGTCCTCGAGCCGAAACGCGCCCTCGAGGAGGGCAGGCTCGACGAGGCGTACGCCGACTACGGCAAGGACAGCGTCCTTACAATCGATGAGCTGGGCTACATCCCGCTCGACGCCGAGGGCGGCAGGCTCCTGTTCCAGGTAATGTCGAGCTGCTACGAGCGCCAGTCGATGACCATAGCCGCCAACATGGAGTTCGGCAAGCGGGGAACGGCCCTCGCGGACGAGAAGCTCGCATCGGCCCTGGTCGACCGCGTGGCGCATCACGGCCGACCGGTCGAGTTCGGCGGGAGGAGCAGGCGCGTCACCGACTCGCTGATGCTCGGGAACAGGAAGGGGCCGTAGGAGATGGACGCCGAGTTCGGATTCATGCCCCTGCCCGATGAGGGAACGGAGCTCTACGGGCTCTTCGAGAAATGCGAGGAGTGCAGCGCGACGAGATGCCAGGTAGAAGCGCCCGACCCGTACGCGGCCGAAGTGATGGGCCGCGATGCCTACTGGCCCTGGTGCCCGGGTTACTGCGCGGAATACGCATGGAGGACGCTGGAACTGTTTGAACGCTGGCAATCGGCCGCCGCGTCCAGGGGCGGATGCGGCGGCCGGGCGCGCCCTTGACGAAACCCGAAAGATTTACGTGATGACAACCGAAAGAGAGAGGCGATGAAAAACTAAAGAAGCGCTTGACGAAACACACGGGTTGCCACCGTGACGGTCGTGGCGCCGATGCGGCGCACCGGCTCGCAGCCGGCGAGCGACGGGTCGCTCGAGTAGAGGCGCGGCCCGTCGACCCTTATCTTCCCCAGCTTGTCGGCCTTGCGCGCCTCGTAGCGCACGACGGAGAACGGCGCCGGCGGCAGCCCCATCATCGCGAAGCGGTCCTCGACGAACAGCTGCAGCCCGTTCCCGCCCTCGGCCCGATGTCGCTTGTCGGAGAGCGCCATCGAGCGGTCGAGCAGCTTGGCGTTGAAGGCGTCCACGCTCATGAACCGGGGCAAGGGCACAAACAGGTTGTCGCGTACGTAGCCGACCTTGTTCTCGACGTTGCCCTTCTCGTGGCCGGGGCTGGGGTTGCAGAACGAGTAGGCGAAGCCGTAATGCGCGGCGAAGGCCGAGGGCATCTCGGTGGTGCGCACGGCGTCGCCGACCCGGCGCCCCACGCCTGCAGCGTTGTCGAACACGATGCGCCCGGGAACGCCGGCCACGTGCTCGAAGACGTTGCGCAGCGCCTGGCACGCGCGCTCGGCGTTCTCGCCGGGAAACACCTGCGCTATCCCCACGTTCGAATACGGGAAGGTCATGACGAAGAAGCTCATGCGCCTGCGCACGCCGCCGACGTAGAAGTCCGCCTCGCCGAAGTCGGCCTGCGCGTCGCCGGGAGCCCAGTCGAGGTCCAGATACTGCTCGCGCTGCGCGCCGCGCTCGAGCTTGAGCCTCCTCACGTAGTTGCGCGCAGTCGACTCGCCGACGTCGGCGCCGGCCTCGTCGCGCAGGCGCACCCATATGCGGTGGGCGGTGCGGCGCTGCTTGCGCCAGTTGCGCTCGTCCTCGTCCAGCCAGCTCTCTATGAGCGGGCGGCAGCGGTCCAGCACGCTCGCCCTGGCGCGGGGCGCCGGCGGCTTCTGCGACAGGTCGTCCATCGCCAGGTACTTGTAGACGGCGTCTCGGGAAACCTCGAGCTTCCTGGATATCTCGGCAATCGAGTCGCCCTCCATCCTCAGTTGGCGTATAGAATACGCTTTGGACATGCCGATCGTTCCTTCCTGGCCTCCTCGGTCGAATAACAATGGCTATGACCAAGGTAGCCGATCGGGGTGGTCGGCATGTTCGTTAGCGAAGTGTCGAAACCCTACTCAGCGAAGTGTCGATTTTTATCCTAGCGAATACAAAGGAGCGGCAGGAGAACGGAGGCGGGCTTGAGGATCGCGGCCCCGAACATTGCACGGAGAAGCAAAAGAGGGCCGCGGTCGGGCGCTATCTCGCTCATGGGAAGCGCAACGCCTTCACCGGGCGAGAGCTCGGATATCCCAAGCGCACGGCGAAGCCTGCCGAGTGGATCGACGAGTATGCGCCTGGCGGGAGGAGGACGACGCGGCCCAGGGCGTTCGACCCGTCCGAGAAGGCCGCTGCCGTCAAAGCCCCGGTCTCCCGGGAACCGTCGGCCCAGGAGGTCGCCGACCTGGTAGGATGTACAAGGCCTGTGCTCTGCAAGTGGAAGCGCGAGCTGCTTCAGGAGGAGCCCTCGATGTCCGAAGGCCGCCCCGGCAAGCCTGCACGGACGCAGAGGAAGCCGCCTGCGGCCCGGGCGGGCATCGACGCCCTCGAGGCCGGGAAGGCCGAGCCCGAGGAGCCCGAGCCCAGGCGCGACATCATGGAGGGCGCCGTGAGGATCCTGGGGAAAGGCCAGGGCGCCGACCCTCAAGACGAGCTCGCGGACAAGGAGAAGACGGCCCTGGTCGATGAGCTGCGTCCCGGGTGGAGGCCTTCGAAGCCCCTGCCCGTCCCCAACATGGCCCGGTCGAGCTGCCGGTACCAGCAGGGAGCGCTTCGCGCTCCCGACAAGGGCGAAGAGGCTCGCAGGACGATCCCGGAGGCCTTCGATGCCAATGACGGCGTCTATGGAAGGCGCCGCATCCACGACGAGCTCAAGGGCGGGGGCGCGACCGTGGCAGGGCGCAGGACCGCCCGCATCATGGCCGAGGAGGGGCTCGGGGCCCGAAGCGGGACGAGGCCGAAACGGCACTGCGGCTCCTACGCGGGCGAGGTCGCGGGACATCCGGGCGACAAGGTCGAACGGGACTTCACGGCGGGGCTTCCCAACTTCCTGCGGCCCACGGACGTGACGCGGTTCTCGACCCCCGCCGGCAGGCTCTGTCCCTCCCCGGTCCCGGACTGCTTCGACGGCTCTACCGTGAGCCGGACGGCCTCGGTCTCCCCCAACGCCGGGATGGCCAGCTCGATGCTGGAGGCCGCCATCAGGCTCACCGGGCCCGGCGAGAGGGCCCGCCCCGTCATCCGCAGCGACTGCGGATGCCACTGCCGGCGGCCCGGGCGGATATCGATCTGCGAGGAGGCGGGCAAACGGCCGCCCGATGTCCGGGAAGGGCCGCTCTCCCGACAGCTCCCGCACGGAGGGCTTCTTCGGCACCGTGAAGAACGAGATGTTCTGCGGAAGGGGCTGGGAAGGCGCCGGCCTGGACGAACTCGGGCAGAAGATCGATGGCTGTATAGAGCGGTGCAACACGAAGAGGACCAGGCGCTCGCTGGGCTCGATGGGCCCCTTGGCATACAGGCAAAGCCCAGCCCTTGCAGCCTAAGCGAGGTTGGTACGGAAAAGCGGTACCACCCCCTTTCCTGAGAAATAAAGCTATCAAAAACAGTGGTCGAGGCGATGCTCGACCGCCTCCCGCTCCCGCCCGTCGGGGAACCCGGGCCCCGGACGGTCTTCGCAATCGGGATCTCGCCGGCGGCCTTGCATTCCCTCCGCCGGCCGCTCGGCGTGCGCCTGTCGGGATAGCTGGGTTCGGCGATCGTGTCGGCATGGCTACGGTCGAATTCGATGAAGGTCCCTATCGCGGTCCTTCTCTGCTCCGTGCTGTACATGCGGCTTCCTTCCTGATCCCGTTTTGGTCCAGGATTCCCACCGCAGTCCCCTTTCTGCGCGAAAAAGCTTGCCTGAACAGGCGTGCCAAGGGGAAATCGGACACACTTTTCGAAACACCTGAAAGTTGGCCTAACTCAACTCCTAGGGCATGTTTTCTATAGTTGAACTGGGATCACGGGGTCTATTTGGACACACTTTTTGAAACTTAACCCGACACGAGCCCGCACAAGACGACTTGGCGCAACTACAAGAGGACCCCGTACCCGTTCTACAACTACTGGGCCAAGCAGACGAAATGGGACTCCATGGTTCGCGCGGCGCTGCCCCTGGCCATGGAAGCTGTATCCAAAGTGGGTTAACATGTCCAAAGACTAGGACTCGGAGCATTGCGGGAGATTGATATGGTGCAAGATGCCAGACGAGACAGCATTAGACACATGCCTTATCGTAGCGGCAAAAGCATATAAACGCTGAAAGGATTAGCGCTTGGAGCATAATGCAAAATTAATGTCTGCTTTGCAATGTTGGTGGCGATACAATACGTTTGATTTGCTTTGGATGGATTCGGAAGGCCCGCAGTCTCGTAAGAGTATCTCGAACATGTTTGGTCAGACGCTTTTTACCAAATTGACGCATTTTGGTTCCTGTTGCCCCTATGGCGAATACCTAATGGCGTGCAGAATCGAGGCTTTCCGCGTGGAGGAATCATGGACACTTTGGAGTTGATGATCGGAAACGAACTATCAGATGAGCTCATATCGGTATCTTGTCTATCAAAAACACCTCAAGCGCTGAATAGCGTAGAGTCGACGACCGATGACAAGCAAAAACTAATAAACGAAGCAAAAGCGATATCCGCAGAAACATGGTTTGCTCTATCTCATTGGGTAAAAGAGCCAACCAATTTCCAGCCTTGGCAACGCTGGCGAATCTTCAAACTTGGCACGATTGTGGGACGCGGCCAGAGCCCAACATTTAAGCAGACGAGACAAGGTCTACTGGCATATGCGGAAACGACGGAAAAGGACTTCGTCCCACCCAAGGAATAAGGATACGAGAATATTGGCTGAATGGGACAAGTATATAAGTGCACTGGTGGTCTCTCAGAGCGATATAGACGGTATCGCTGTGTCCCTAGACGGCGGTAAAACATCATCAATGTTTCCCGCAATAATAAA
>CAUVMU010000077.1:0-6829 GCA_963552775.1 uncultured Eggerthellaceae bacterium
GAGTGATGTCGGCTCCCGTCAGCTCTCGCTGCCGCTCGGCAACGAGAACCTAGCCGATCAGGTCGATAAGCTTCTGCTTGGGCTGCGCGCCGATGGTCTGGGCTTTCACCTCGCCCTTTTCGAACACGATGAACGTCGGGACGCTCATAACGCCGTAACGCTGCGCAACATCGGGGCTCTGGTCGATGTCGAGCTTGTACACGGCAGCCTTGCTAGCCACTTCGCCGGCGATTTCGTCAACCGTAGGCGACATCATCTTGCAAGGACCGCACCACGTGGCGAAGAAATCGACGAGAACGGGAACATCGGAGTTAAGAACCTTCTCCTGGAATTCGGCGGAAGTAACGATCTGGCTCATGCTTGCCCTCCTCAGACAATGGTTTCGCTGATAATCGCGCGGAAAACGTCCGCGCCTTTGCTACGTAGGCATCCTACCCCGTCCGCCCGGCAAAACCTCAAACCGTTACCGTGCCGTGCCATAATGCGGCGGGACCGGCCGACCGGCCGCCACCGTATACGGCGCGTGCGGTGCGCAGGTGCGTTATACTGTGCAAGAACAACCCGAATATCCCGCACAATCGAGGAACGCTATGGAACGCCCCGCCACCACCTCTGTTAACGCACGTCCCGCCTGGGAAGGCGGGACTCTCTCCCCTATCGACCTCGTGCTCGAGGGCGGCGCCATGCGCGGGCAGTTCACGGCCGGCGTGCTCGACTTCTTCATGGAGCAGGGGCTGTTCTGCGAGCGTGTCATCGGCGTTTCCGCGGGCGCGCTCGTCGGATGGTACTACGTGGCGGGATACATCGGGCAGGCATCCTACCTCAACATCAAGTATTGCCAGGACTGGCGCTACCTGTCGCTGCGCAGCTACGCGCTCACCGGCAACGCCTGCGGGCGCGAGTTCATGTTCGACGAGGTACCGAACCGCCTCGAACCCGTCGACGTCTCGTGGTTCGACACATCGCCGATGAGCCTGATCAGCGTCGCATCGAACCTCGATACCGGAGAAGCCGACTACCACCTGCACCGAACCGACGCCGAAGGGCGTCCCTACCTCATCGCATCGAGCTCCATGCCCCTCGTCAGCCAGATTATGGAGCTCGACGGCAAGCACCTGCTCGACGGCGGCACCTGCGACAGCGTCCCCATCTGGTACTCCATGATGACGAGTTGCAACAAGCGCATCGTCGTGACCACGCACGATGCCGCCTACGTACGCAAGCCCGAGAAGCTCATGACCCTGCAGCGCCAGCGCTACGGCGGTTTCCCCTACTTCATCGACCGGCTGCAACATCGCCACTTCGAGTACAACCGCACGTATCGGGCGCTTGCGCGCCTGCACGAAGCGGGCGAGGCCTTCGTCATCATGCCGCCCGAATCCGTAACGGTGTCGAACATGGAAAAGGATCCCGAGAAGCTGCTGGCCCTCTACGAGCAGGGGTATCGGACCGCAATCGAGACCTGGCCTGCGCTTTCGGCCTATCTTGATCTGACACGCGCCCGATAGGAGGGGATATCCCACGCTGTTGACCTGCAGCGTTCGAGAGCATCAGCGCAAGGCCGCAAGACATGCGATCACCCTGCCGCAGCCCGCACCCGCCGACGTACGCCGCTCGGCGAACGTGCCGCGAGACCGGCGACGGACGGGCGTTGCGGCGAGACCGGCGACAGGGCGTTCGAGGAAACAGTTAGGCGAATGCGCCCGCCGCGAGCTGGCGTCCGAGCGTATAGCCGAACGTCAGGCAGTTGATGCCGTAACTGTTCCCGGGAATGGCGAAGTTGTACGTGTTTGCGTACATATCCCCCACCATGGCGCCGACGTTGAACAGGCCCGGAATGGGGACGTCGTTCTCGTCGCACACTTCCATATCGGCGCTCGTGCGCAAGCCTCCCATGACGGTCATGAACAAGGCGTAGTTACGCGCAGCGTAGAAGGGGCCGTCCTCTTCGATCTTCACGAGGAAGTCAGGATTCTTGTAGAAGTCGTCATCGTAGCCCTTGTCGCACAGCTCGTTGTAACGCGCAACAACGGCCTTGAGCTTAGCGGCGTCGAGGCCGAGCTGCCCCGCCAGCTCATCGAGGGTATCGGCCTTGTAATACGAGCCGTTCGCCACGCCCGCATCCCAAATCTCGACCAGCTCTTCGGGCGTGCGCGGCGCCAGCGTGTAGTCCATGCCGAACGTGTACCACTCGTGACCCTTGTCGAGAATGGCCTGGGGATAGTTCGCCGTCCAGATTCCGAAGGCGATATTGCCCGGCTGCGAGAGCAGGTGGTTCGAGCTGTACGGAGCCGAGATATCTTCACGCTGGTAGCGCTCAGTGTTCGCGTTCACGTTCAAGCCCATGTGGAACCCGCACGGTTCATGGCTGCCGCCCCAAGCGCCCTGCATCATCGGGGCGTTCGGAAAGGCGCGCTGCCATGCCGCCCCGATCCACAGGCCCATCTTCTGTCCGTCACCGCCATAGATGCCCGTCAGGTTGAAACTTGTATTGTAGTCGATCTCGCCCTGCTCGTATCCGACAAGCGGCAGCACCTGCGGACAGTATGCGGCAAGCATCTCCTTATTGCTGGAAAAGTCGCCGGTCGCGAGGACGACGGCCTTCTTCGCCACGAACTTGACGTAGGAACCGCCCGACATCTTCGACGCGACGACGCCCGTCACGCGGCCCGTGTTGTCATCCTCGCGAATGAGCTGTTCGGCCTTCGTATCGTAGATGATCTGAACGCCGTACTCCTTCGCCTTCGCCTCGAGCGCTTCAACAGCGCCCTGCTGGCCCGTGGACACCATGGCGCTGTTGCCCTCGGTCGAGAACGCATGGGCGTAGTTCGGACCGTGATCGAAGGAATTGTCGCGCTCCATGATGACTTCGAGACCGCTTGCGCGGGCGATGTCGATCATCCAGTTCATGGCCTCTTCCGACTCGTTGTAACCGCGCATCCATTTGCGCTGGTCAACAGCGAACGAAGCGGCGCGCATCTCGTTGTAATAGAACGGCACCGGATCGAAGGGCTCGATGCCCAGCTCTTCCATGACCTTGGAGTTACGTGCGTAGTTCGACCCGCCGCGCGAGATAGGGGCGCTCGCAGCAGAAAAGAGCGTAACCTTCGCGCCTTTTTCAGCTGCGGAAACAGCTGTGGTGAAACCCGACATACCGCCGCCTACGACGATGATGTCGTTCTCGATAGTTTCCTCGATCTTGTCCTCGGCGATAGGATCGGGCGGGATCATGAACGACCACTTCGGCATTCCGCCGGAAAGCTTCAGCACCGCATCCGCAGAATCGATCGGACCTGCGGCGGCCTTCGTCGGCGCGCTCGAGGGCGTTGCGGGCGCGCATCCCACAGCTCCAGCCGCAGCTGCACCTGCTGCACCGAGCGCGCTGAATTTCAAAAAATCTCGACGTGAGAATCCCTGATCGTCCTTCATAGAATTTCCTCCTTGCTTTTCCCTCCAACAATACCCCGCGGACGAACAGCCAGCTCCAATAGGAAGAGCCGGTTTTTCCCCTTGTCCGCAGCCAACCCCATCGTACGCAGAGAAGCATCTCGGGGAAAGCAGTTTTGCATTGCTCGCGCGCAGCGAGCAGTTGCGCGCATGGCCCCTTTCGAAGTATCTTGAAGGCGACGGATCGCCGTAGGCATACGCCCAGGGACGCCTCGACGGCCGCGACTCCGAAATCTTGAAAGCGACGGATCGCCGTAGGTATACGCCCGCCCGACGAAAGAGGACCGTGGACATTCACCAGCTTGATTATTTCATCGCCGCAGTACAAGCGGGAAACTTTAAAAAGGCAGCAGACGGGCTGTTCGTATCGCGTCAGGCCCTGAGCAAGGCCGTTCACAACCTCGAAAACGAACTGGGAGAACCCCTGTTCGACATAAGCGACGGAACCTTCAAGCCTACACCGCTCGGATTGCGTCTCTACCAAGACGCGAAACCCGTCGTGGCCTCTTTCAAGCAGATAGAGACACGCTATACCGCGCCCTCACGGCAAAGAGCCTCGACGCGCACGCTTTCTATGGCGCTTTCGCACGGATCGGCCCTCTCGCTTCCCAACCGTACGATCGACGCGTTTTGCGAAACGAGGCCCGATATCCTGCTTTCCGTCGAGGAGACCTCGACGGAAACGGCCCTCGACCTAGTGCGAACAGGCGATATCGACCTTGCACTCGTCGGGTCGACCCCGCGTTACCTGGGAGAATTCGAATCCCTTCTCGTCGTGAGAACCGGAATCTTCCTGTACATCCCAGAAAAGGACCCGTTCTCGAAGCGCATGGAGCTTTCCCTCGAAGACCTCGAGGGAAAGCCTCTTATAACCTTTGGGAAACGCAACCACCTGCATCGTTTCTTTCTGGAGGTCTGCGCCGACGCGGACGTGCAGCCGCATATCGTCATGACCACTTCGGACCTCGATCTGCTGCTCAGAAGCGCCGAGTCCCAGGGTGCTTACTACTTCGGATTCCCGCCCTTCATATGCGACGCGCAAAAGGTCGGCCGAGTGGGCGTGCGGGTCGACACGAAGTGCGACGAGGTATTCGGCACGTTCGCCATCAGGCGAAAAGAATCACCGCACAACGAAGCCTCCCGTGAGCTCTGGCACCTGCTCGAGGAATTAGCGCGCGAGAACCGAGACCTCGAGCGAAGCCGGTACCCGGTCGTATAACAAGAAGCGCATCCGCCTCAGAGGAACAGACCGCTCACGTGATAGACGATGCACCCGAGCAGAAGCGACGCACCCAGATAGAACGCGGCTATGGCAGCCGTCCATTTCGCGGAATGGATCTCGCCGTACGTGGCGGAAACGCTGGCCGCACAGGGCATGTTGAACGTGAATGCGAAGATGAACGCGAGAGCCTGGGGCGCTGGAATCGTCTGGGCCATGAGCTCGCCTAAGTTGCCCGCCACCGCCACGGGCGACGAAAGGACGCCGACAATGGCCGCGTTGGGCGTGGCCGTTCCGGCGAACAGGCCCGACAGGACGCCGAGCACCGATTCCTTCACCACAAGCCCGCAAAGCCACGCGGTGAACGTCTGCCATCCCAAACCGAAGAACAGCGTGACCGGCTCGATTGCGGTCCCGACGGTATAGAGGAGCGAGCCCTCGACGGAGCCGGTGGAAGTGTACGTAAGAGCCCAGATAGCGAATGCGAACAGAGCAACCACGCGAATCGCGCGCTTGAACATCTGCCAGCTTTTCAGGCAAGCGCCCCGCACGAGGTTGCCCGCGCGCGGCTTATGATAGGGAGGCAGCTCCATGACCATGCCGGCCCGTTCGTCCTCGGATACCAAGCGCGGACCGAACAGCTTCCCCACCAGCCACATGAGCAGGAAACACGTGACGAAGATGGCCACGATGACCAGCGGAGCGCCGAAGCCGAAGAACGCAACGGCGAGCACCGGCACCACGCCCCAGGTGGAGCCGCACGGAATGGCCCAGGCCATGGCGACCGTGAGTATCCGCTGCCCCCAGGAATCGATGACGCGCGAACCCGACACGCCGCCGATCGTGCAACCGAAGCACATGAGGAACGGCATGAGCGACTTGCCCTGCAGCCCAAACCGCGTCATCGTGCCATCGAACACGTACGAGATGCGCGCCATGTAGCCGGTTTCCTCGTAGATGCCGAACACCAGGCTGATGCCGAACACGTAGCCCACCATCATGACGCCGAAACACAGCGAGTTGAACACCACACCGGAAAGGAAGGCGCCCAGGACTTCGGGAGCACCGACCTCAGCGAGCGCGAGGGCAATCATGCGGCCCAAACTCGAGATTCCACCGCCGAGCGCCATGATGGGCACCGCAGGAATGAACGCCAGGAGGAAGCCGAGCAGGATCATGAGCACGGCAAGCGGCTTCGACCAGAACGAACCGATGGCGATACGGTCGAAGCCGACGAGCGCCGACGGAGACTGCGGGACGCAGACGACGCCCGCAAGCAGCGATTCGATCCAGCGGAACCGAGCTGCAGCTGCGTCCTGGATGGACAGGTCGTCTTTTGCAGGAAGAATCCCTTTGGCTATACTGTGGGATACGCTACCGCGCGCGCCGGATACGTCATGCGCAGCGGCAGCGCCCTCGGCGGCCTCGCGCAGAGCGGCGCCTTCACCCTCGGCCCTCTCGACCGCATGCACGCCTTCTCCCGCGAGCGCCCGGTCTATGGCCGCGTGCAAATCGCCGTAACGCGTGCGGTCGGATGCCACGAACGGAACCACCGGAATCCCCAGGCGCTGCTCGAGCAGGTCCGCGTCCACGTGCTTGCCCTGCATCTCGGCAACGTCCATGAGGTTCAGCACCAGCACGGCCGGCGTATCGTTGCCCGCGAAGTTCGCCAGCATGTACAGGCTGCGCTCCAGCTGAGAGGCGTCGGCGAACACCAGCACCGCATCGGCCTCGCCGGAAACGATGTAGTCGCGCGTCACCTCCTCTTCCGGGGAGCTCGCCGCAAGCGCGTACGCACCGGGCAGATCGACCACTTCCACGGTCCTCCCCTTGCGGTTGAACGTCCCCGTTTTGAGCTCGACCGTTTTACCGGGCCAGTTGCCCACACGTTGATGAGCGCCGGTGAGCCCGTTGAACAGCGTCGACTTCCCGGAATTCGGCTGCCCGAGAAGAGCGATGACCGCATCGGCGGAGCGCCTCGACGCGCGACCTCCTGTGTTCTTTCGCGAGGTGACCCCGCCCGTCGGGCAGGCAGCGCACTCATCGCAGCTCATCGGTCCACCTCCACGAGAATATGCGCACAGTCGTCCCGATCGAGCGCAATCTCGCTGTCGCTGGCATGGAGCAGCACCGTCCGTTTTAGTTTATTCTTTATGACTTTGT
>CAUVMU010000078.1:0-6805 GCA_963552775.1 uncultured Eggerthellaceae bacterium
GCTGCGGGCATCTGAGCCGCGCCGTTGTACGTCTTCGCGTCGACCGTGACCGAGCAGTCGGCCAGGTCGCCCTTGCCGATGCCGTAGGAAAGCTTCATGAGGGCCACGCCCCGGTAGTGGCCGATGCCCTCGATGGTCGCCGCGTACGGACGGCTTCCGGGCGTGATTTCGACGGCGCCGGCCTGGGGCGCCACCTTGAAGTCGACGTTCTGCACCAGCGGCGTGCCGTCGGCCGCCACCACCGTGGCGCGCGGGACGGACGTGAGGCTCGTGTAGGGAGCATCGGAGGCGAGCGCGACCGTGGCCTGGGAAATGTCGGTCGCATCGATATGCACCTGGGTGTTCAGCGCCGGATAGCCGTTGTTCACCTCATCGCCGACGTGCACCCAGTACGTGCTCCACGCCGTGACGTCGGCGGGCGCGTTCAGCAGACCCACCACCGTGGTGCCCGCCTGCTCGTCGACGAACTCGGTGCCCTTGAGCGCCCCGAGCGAGACGAAGCTGTTGCCCTTCACCGTGCCGCCCGACGTCTCGTGGTCGTCGCCATGGTCGCCGTACACGAGGCGCTGGCTCGAAACGCAACCGGTCAAAGCGAGGTTGTCGTGCACGTAGCCCGCGTTGTCGCCGACGAGCGCGCGTTGGCGCATGCCGTCGCGTGCATGGACCGAACCCGCGTTGTAACAGCCGTACACCTCGGGCAGAGGCGTGATGCGCAGAGCGTTCTTATCGGTGAAGTAGGCCGTGTTGCCCGCAATGCCCGAAGCGTAGTATCCGCCGCTCGTCGTGTAGTTGGCGGTATGGGAGCTCTCGTTGTACTGGAATTTCTGGGCCGCGATTACCGTACCGAGGTTGGCGCAGTACGTCACGTCGCCGTAGGTGCCGCCCACGATGCCCGACGGGAAGGGCTTGGTCGAGCGCAGCGCCGCAACCCAGGCCCCTTGGCCGTTCACGCACCCGCTGATGTTGCAGTACGACCCCGCGCGACCCACGATGCCCGCAGCGAAGGCCCAGCCCTTCACCACGCCCGTGTTCGTGCAACCGGAGACGCTCAGAACGTCGTCCTTCACGCCGTCGTCACTGCCCTCGTCCGAGAAGTTGCCGCTGTAACCCGTCGAAGTCGTCTTCGCGCGCACCGCGCCGACGACTCCCGCAATGCTCGATGCGTGGGAAGCGTCGAGAACGGCGCTGTTCGTGCAGTTCAGAATGGTGGAGCGGCTGTAACCCGCCACACCGCCGACGTTGGTTGACTGCGCGTACATGAGGTTGCCGAAACGGTCCTTGCCGCCCTCGCTCGGCGTTTCGATATGCACCGAGCCCGTATTCGCACACGAGGAGACCATCCCGTGCACGTTTTCGGCGTTCTTATCCACGGTGGTGTCCACCGCACCGGCGCTGCCCACCACGCCGCCGACGTTGGCGACGATGTTATTCTGCTCGTTCTCCGTACGCGGGGCGCTCGTCTCGCTGATCGAGATCGCACCCTCGTTCGCGCACGCGGTCACGTCTCCCGTGCAGATGCCGACCACGCCGCCGACGTTCAACACGGGGAAGTACAGCTCGGCCGTCTGAGCCACCGCGCTTTCCACCGTAAGCGAGCCCTTCGAAGTGCAGCCCTGCAGATTGCCGGCGCTGCTGCCCGCCAGAAGCCCCACGTTGGCGATAGCCGCGCCCTCGGCGTCCTGTGCGAGGGAGAGCCTGACGCCCGCCCCCACCGTCACGTCCTTGATAAGCGACGGCTCGCCCGCGCGGCCGATAAGCCCCACGTTCTGCACGCCGTCGGACGCATCGATCACGACGTTGTCGATGGTCTTGCCGTTCCCGTCGAGCGTACCGTCGAACGACGAGGCACCCTGGCCGCCCGCGGGCTTGACAGCGGCGCCGAGGAAGTTGAGCGAGTTGCCGAGCACGACGGTCTTGCCCGCGAACGTCTGCGCGGGGGCGTCGGCGCTCGTATGGGAGCCGTCGCCGTTCGTGTCGGCCGTGCCGTTGACCAGCTCGACGAAACCCCGCCAATCGCGGGAGCTGTTCAGCGTGAACGTGGTCGCACTCGGGTCGGCCGTATACCAGCCGTACGCCGGATCGTTCGCCGCAGCAAGCCCGGCGACCACTGGAATGGTTCCAGCGACGACGCAGGCCGCCACCGCAGCGCCGATCAGCTTGCGCGACCAGCGGCGGGAAGCCTCCGCCGCGCCGCGCTTCGATGCGCCGTGCGAACCCGCTCCCGCAGTCACCCCGGCGTTCTGGATGCGCGCATGAGCGCCTTTCTTTCCCCAAGCCATGCGTTTCCCCTTTTCAACCTTACGCCAGCGCAGGCACGAGCCTGCGCGTTTGGAATCTGAACCACGCGAACGCCTCCGCGCCGCCTGCAACGACCACGAGTCCCCCGAGGGGCACCGCATAGGGTCGCAGCGGGTTCACCCGCTCGTCGAATACCTCGGCTTCCGTCTCATCCTTGCCCATCACCTGGTAGATGGAGTACGGCCGCTGCTGCGAGGGCGCGGACCCCCCGGCTTCATCGGAGTTGAAGCCCGTCGTGCCGGACGTGGCGCGGTCGGCCGCCTCACCGCTTCCCAACCCGCCCGCGGCATCGGGGCCGCTCTGGCCCCCAACGCCCGCGCCGCCCTTGTCGGATCCGTTACCGCCGCTGTCCGGGTTGGGATTCCCGGGATCCGTGGGCTTGCCGTCGTTCCCCTTGGGGGCCGAGCCTTCGAGCTTCACGTACAAGGCGTTGATCCACTTGATCTGGCTCGACGCAGAAAGGTCGCCCACGGTCGCTCCGAACAGGAGTCGAAAACGCGTCGCGCTGGTCATCTCGGTGACAACCTCGCTCGCACCGATCTTCACCTCGTTGCTCACGTGCGCCAGGATGGGGTATACCTGTACCGCGTTCGAATAGTCCCCGACGTCGAGGTTGGGGAAGTAGTAGCGGTCGCCGAAAATATACGAGCCCGAGGTGGGACGACCGAACCCATCGGGCCAGTCGTATGTCCCGAACGAGACCTCCTGAATACGATTGATGTCCACGCCCGCGTCTTGAAAGACCGAGGCAAGCGGCGTGCCGGTCCCCGTCATGAAATAGCTAGCCTTCTGGCCCTTCGACGAATAGGTGGCCGTCACCATGCCGAGCGCCTCGAGCTCGCCGACGCTGTACGTTTTGGATATGACGTATGCGTCCTCCCCGTAGTCCTGCGGGGTCTTGTCCTGGTAGTACACCTTGACCGTCAGGGAATCCTGCGGATGGGGCGTGTTGTCGTTGGCCTGGCCTTCGGGGTTCACGAGGCTCGCGTTCGCAGTAGCCGACACCGTCGCGTTGCCCTTGCCGGCCTTCGACATCACGTAGAACGACGAGGTGCCATAGACGCTCGGGCGGAGCAAACCGGTTTCCTCGTTGATGGCGGCGACGTTCTTATCGCCTACGCCCCAAATCAAATCTCCCAGGTCGGGAGCTTGCGCGGACAGCTTCCCGTTCGCGGTCGAGTACACGATTCTCTCGCCAGTCGCAGGATCGACCACGTCGACCTCTGCCGTGAATTGGACCTGAGCGGTTGCGAGGTCGTTTTCCCACTCGTAGGAGGCGTCCGTGATGTTTTTGCCGTCGGGGTCGAAAATCCGCAGCGCCTCCACGTAGCGCGCGTCGGTCTGACCCGTGACGTCGATTTGGGCAGATGCGCGCAGCACCGCCCCGCCCGCCGTGTTCGACGACACGGTTGCGTACACGGTGACCACGCCGTCGGCATGGGCCGTGAGCACGCCCGCATACTCCTCGATGGAGGCGATGCCCGGGTCATCAGTCGACCAGGTGGCGTGCAGCGAGTTGCGCTCCTGATCGCCCGTGCTCCAGTACACGATGGTGTCGAGCTCGAGCGTGCCGCCCTTTTGGGTGATGGAGCCACGTTGGAGGTTGGGATTGCTCGCGTAGCCGAGCGCCGTGTCGGTGTTGCGGAACACGATGCTCACGTCTTCGATGACGGGTTTTTCGGGCTGAACGGGCGGCTGCTCGGGCTCGGGCGACTCCCCCGATTCGCTCGCCTGGCCCTCGGCTCCAGGCGCGGCCGCGTCGTCGGCGAACACGGGCGGCGTGCAGCCGAACACGAGCATGAGCGAGAGCAGCACGTAGATTACGGCGCGCATACTCGCGAACAACGCGTAACGGCGAGTAGCGACATCCTTGAACACTCGAACTCCCCTTGCAGAATATACAATAAACAGTACGCCGAACCTTTCGGCATACCCTTTCACTTTATACTAATTCACATATATCTTCAATCCAATTCAATCTGTTTTAAATATTCACTGGTTTGCAAATATTTTGATTCAAAGCTGGTTTCAAACAGGGGAGCGCCTAAAAACGGTGCGCCGCGATTGTCGCGGCGCACCGTTTCCGCTCCTGGAAGATACCCTACGCTTCGGCGGCAACGACTTCGTCAGCACCCTCGGCCCCCTCAGCCGCAAGGCCGCTTGCGATGCGCTCCTCGAGCTCCGCCAAATCGGCCTCGTCGGGCACCCAGTTGCAGCTCAGCACGCCGAACGGCTGCGCGTAGCCGGCGGCCTCGAGCGCGCCGGCAACCTCGGTCTGCCCCGTCGGGGCCCATCCGTAGCTGCCGAACGCCGCCCCCACGCGATCGCCCTTGGGGAACAGCCCGCGCACCTCGCACATGAAGTACGCGATGTTCGGGAGCATGGTGTTGTTGCGCGTCGGCGAGCCCACGACCAGGTACTTCGCATCGAGCAGATCGGTCAGCGCATCGGAGAAGCGCCCGTCCTTCAGATCGTAGACGTGGGTGCGCACGCCCGCCTTCTCGAACGCGCCCGTAATGCAGCGAGCCATCTTCTCGGTCGAGCCCCACATGCTGTCGTACACCACCACGGCATCGTTGCCGTGCTCCTGGCGCGCAAAGCGCCCGTACGCGGCGAGGACATCCTCGACGTGCGAGCGCCAGATAACACCGTGGGCAGGGGCTATCATCTCGATGTCGAACAAAGCGAGCTTCTTCAGCGCACTGGCGACCATCTTGGAGAACGGGGCCACGATATTGGCGTAGTAGATGGACACCTGGCGCATGAGCTCGTCATAGGGCACCTCATCGTCGAAGCGTCCCCTGGTCCCGTAATGCTGGCCGAACGCGTCGTTGGAGAAGAGCAGCTTCTCCTCGGCGCAGTACGTGACCATGTTGTCGGGCCAGTGCACCAGAGGAGTTTCCACGAACTGCAGCGTGCGCGCGCCCAAATCGAGCACGTCGCCGCTCTTCACACCTACGATCGGCAGCGTGATGGTGCGGCCGAACTCCCCTTCGAGGAACTTCACCCCGTTCTTGGCGGTCGAGTACACCGTCGCGTTCGGCGCAACCGCGCACAGCGCCGGCAACGCGCCCGAATGGTCCATCTCGCCATGGTTCGACACGATGTACTCGATGCGCGCCAAATCGATGACCTGCGCAATATTGGCGATAAGCTCATCGGTGAACGGAGCCTTCACCGTATCGATGAGCGTCGGATGCTCGTCGAGGATCACATAAGCGTTGTACGAGGTGCCGTAATCGGTAAGCTGGCCGTGAATATTGCGCTCGTCCCAATCGACGGCACCGACCCACCAGATGCCCGGCTTCACTTCTACAGGATTCGACATACGTGCGCTCCCTTCTCGCGTATTCCGCACGACCGCGGGAAAGCGTGCGGCCGCCGTGCTTGTTCCCTTGCCTCGGATTGTAACCGAATGGCGAAACGATGCGCGTGAAACGCACGTGACGCGGGCTTTCCCCGCAAGAACGCCATGTGCACGCAGCGGCTACCGAAGCGGCGTAGCGCGCGCACGGCTTGTCGAGCGCCGCCCCTCGTGGAAGCTCGACAGCATAGCCCTGATTGCCCCCCCCGGTATCGAGCGCCTGGTACTGAGTGATTGCCCATCCGTGCCTTCGAGTGATGCATGGATATGCAAGAACATTCATAATATGTTAATCTTTTTGCATGGACGAAGTAGTGACGAACATAGATAAGCTGCGTGGGGTAGCGCTCGACCAGTACGGCTACGTCACCGCCTCCCAGGCGGCTGATGCGGGCGTGGGAAAAGCTGCTCTCAGCATGCTCAACAAGCGAGGCCGGGTCGAACGCGTGGCCCATGGCGTTTATCGCGTGCCGCAAGTGCCCTTTACCGAGCATGACCGGTTCATGCTCGCCGTGTTGTGGACGGGGGCGAAGGAGGCCGCCATCAGCCATGAGACCGCCTTGGACGTATATGGCGTCTGCGACGTGAACCCTGGTACAATCCACGTGACGGTGACGAAGGGAAGGCGCATTTCCAGGAGAGGCGGCGAAGGTTACGAATTGCATCGGGAGGAGGTATCGCCCGCCGATTTGACCTGGTGGGAAGGGATTCCCACCATCGCACCGGCTAAGGCTATCGAGCAATGCATCGATTATGGGACACCGACCCACTTGATAATCCAGGCGATTGAAAACGCTCGCGCCCGCGGCCTGATCCTCGAAGAAGAGGAGGGCGCTTTACGCGCGAAGCTCAAGGCAAGAAACGAAGGGGCGTAGATGAAAAACACGATCAACGAGGCCCTCGCGTCGCTCAAGCCCAGAGACAAAGACCCGCACTCCGTATCGGTGCTCGCTCGCTGGATCGCCGAAGCCGAGAACCAGATGGAAGGCGGGCGAAGCGGGCGTCTGTCATGGCTCGTCGCATCTGTCGTCGCCACCGCCAAGCCAGAGCATTCGAAGCAAAGGCAACCGGAAGGGCCCCTCATGTGCTACCTGCGGTGATAACGGCATACCCACATTGGACAAGCGACTACAAAACCGCCGC
>CAUVMU010000079.1:0-6771 GCA_963552775.1 uncultured Eggerthellaceae bacterium
CAACCATCGAGAACTCCTGTCTGTCCCTATGAACGAAAAACCTTCCGACTTCGGGCGCGAAATCGGAAGGTTCTCAAAGCCATGCTGATGGGAGACGGCTATTCGGTCACGATGACTTCGCGATCCTTGTAGTAGCCGCAGTTGGGACAAACGCGATGCGGAAGCTTGACCTCGCCGCACTGCGGGCAGACGGAACGCGAGGGCGCGTCGATGCGGTCGTGGGTGCTGCGGCGCGTATGCGTGCGGATACGGCCCATGCGTTGTTTAGGTACTGCCATGTCTTTCTATCTCCTTCGTCAGGCCGCGTCTTCGCTGCGGCCCACCTTCAACATAAACATGCAAAGTGTAATGCTAGCAAAGCGGACTTCCCCACGCAAGGGTCTATTCCCCTGTTCCAAAATCTGCGCACAGGGCCTGAGCTTGCGGGGCCGAGGGCGGCTGGCGAGCTTGCGGGCCCGAGGGCGGCTGGCGAGCGCACGCGGCACGAAAGGCGCGAAGCTTTGAGCAGGGGGCGGACGCGGGCGAGCGCAGAGCGGCGGGAAAGCGCAGGCGATTGCGAACGAGCCGAGTGACGTAACCCGCTACTCGTCGGCGTCGAGGTGCAGGCCTTCCAGGACCGAGAAGGGGTTGCGAGCCCGATCGAACTCACGGTCGAAATCGGACACCCCGCATGAACAGGGTCCCTCGTTCAGGTCGGCTCCGCACTGGGAGCACAACCCCTTGCAGTCCTCGCGGCACAGCGGCACAAAGGGTACCTCCATGAGCAAAGCCGCTCTGATGAGAGGCTCAAGATCGATGATATGGTCGGCGGGCAGCACGTCGACCTCGTCGTCGTCGAGGTCTTCGGGCGCGCTTTTCTCAGGGTCGATGAGGAAGTACCCCTCGATATCGCCCTGCAAATCAAAGGGCACGTCAGCCAAACAGCGCGCGCACGACGTGATGGCACGCCCCTCGACCGAACCGGCAACGAGTAGGGCCTCTCCCGTGTTCGTGACATCGACCCACCAGGCAAGCGGCGCGTCGAAGCGGTACTCGTCGGGATTGGCGTCGAGGGTGTCCAGATCGAGATCGCCCTCAAAACGAGAGCTCTCCGCCAACGCGAAGAGCTCTGCAGGAATCTTGATGGAGGTCGGCTCCATGGTTTAGCGGCCCGAGGACTGCGTCGTGGCGTTCAGGCGATCGCGGCAGCGGCGCACGTTATTGAGCAGGGTGTCGAGGCTCTGCTCGACATGGCCGAACACCTCGTCGGCGTAATCCTCCGCACCGGCACGCGTCTGGCGCTCGAGTTCGCGCGCATCGGCCATGATCTGATCGCTCTGCTGCTGGGAGATGCGAACGATCTCCTGTTCGCTCGCGATGGTCATAGCCTGGCTGCGGGCATCCTCGATCATACGGTTGGCCTCGGCCTCAGCGTCGGCGAGCAGCCCCTGGCGTTCGCGGACGATCTGACGAGCCTGGGAGAACTCGCTCGGGAACGTATCGCGAATCTCGTCCATGATCTCGAACGCCGCGGCGATATCGACCTGGCGCATGTTGTTCTTACCGAACACGGGTTTCGAGTCCTCGAGAAGAATCGAGAGCTCTTCGAGAAGGCCCAGCACTCCGGTTTCGTCCATAGCAATCCTTCCTTGAACCTGCTGCGTTTACGGCCGATGCGCGATGAGGTGCATTTATCCTGTTCAATTGAGTTTGCATTGTAACAGGTTTGGATAAGCGACCCGATTCCAACACAAACCATGCATATATATTACCACGACGCCGGCGCGTTCAGATGGAGCCGTCTTAGGGCTGTGAACAGGTACTGCTCCCTCATGCAAACCTATCGGCGAGCGGGGCCGCCACGCACGGGGGCACGAACGAAGCGAAATCGCCGTGCAGCTCGGCGAGCTCGCGCACGATGGACGACGAGAGGTACATGTACTGGGGCGGCGACATGATGAACACGGTCTCAAGCGCAGAATCGAGCTGGTAGTTTATGGCCGTCATCTGGAACTCGTACTCGAAGTCGGTAATGGCGCGCAGACCCTTCACCACGACGGTAGCGTCCATCTCGCGTGCGAAGTCGACGAGCAGCCCGTCGAAGGCCTCGACGCGCACGTTGGGAAGATGCGCCGTCGCCTGGCGCACGAACTCGGTGCGCTCCTCAAGCGAGAACAGGGGCCTCTTCTTGGGAGAAGCGGCCACCGCGACGATAATCTCGTCCATGAGCTGGGAGGCTCGAGTGATCACATCGAGATGCCCGCAGGTGATGGGATCGAACGTCCCGGGGGTCAATGCGCGTTTCATAGCCGATCAAACCATCCTAACCATCGAACAACGATTCCGTCGATTATCCGTCGGACCCTAACCGCCCGCGACGACAATGCCCGTGACACCGTATTTTTTTCGGGAACGGACAGGCAGTCCCGTCGCTGCGAGCGCTTCTTCCACACGCGCGCTCTCAGCAGCTGCGTGCTCGTACACCACGAGCGCATCGGGCGCAAGCGTACCGGCAGTGCGCATGCGCACGAGGACTTTAAGCGGACCCTCTGCGGAAAGTGCGTAAGGCGGGTCGAAGAAGACCAGATCGTAGACGGGGTGCCCTGCAAGCGGAGGGTTCTTCAGCACGTCGGAGCGCACGATACGCGCGCGCGTGCGGTCGAGACCGAGTTTCGACACGTTGCCCGCAAGCGCGTGCGAAGCGTCCCGATCGCGCTCGAAGAAGCACGCCTGTGCCGCCCCGCGCGAGAGCGCTTCGAGCCCGAGCGCCCCCGATCCGGCGAACGCGTCGAGCACCACGGCGCCCTCAAGGCCTCCCCGCATGCTCTCAAGCGAGCTCATGAGCGCCTCGCGCACGCGATCGGCCGTCGGGCGCGTGCCCTCCCCTACGGGTGCCGCAAGCGGACGGCCCCTGAATTCACCTGCGACGATGCGCATATCAACCCCCCTGCACTGCCTCGGCGCGACCGAACGCGATGCGCGCCTCGCGCGCGAGGGCCCGGTTTCCCTCGGCTTCGAGCGCCGGGTCGGCCTCGAGCAGCGCGCGAGCGTCGGCATGGGCCGCCTCGATGAGGTCGCCGTCGCGCACGATGTTGACCAGCTTCAGACCCGAGGCCCCGTGCTGGCGGTTCCCGAGGATATCCCCCTCGCGGCGCAGCGACAGGTCGAAGGCGGCCAGCTCAAAGCCGTCGTCGGTGCGCTCCATGGCCGCAAGGCGCGCCAGGGCCGTCTCGCTGCGCGAGCTCGAGATAAGGTGCACCTCTCCCGGCAGCTCGCCGCGCCCCACGCGCCCGCGCAGCTGGTGGAGCTGAGCCAAGCCGAAGCGGTCGGCGTCCTCGACGATCATGACGGTCGCCTGCGGCACGTCAACGCCGACCTCGATGACGGTCGTCGCCACGAGCACCTGCGTCTCCCCGTCGCGGAACCGCTGCATGACCTCCTGTTTCTGCGCACCCGACATACGCCCGTGCAGAAGTTCGACGTGAAAATCGACGAACGTCTTTGCCTGAAGGAAGCGCACTTCGCGCTCAGCGGCGGCGACGTCGAGCTCGTGCAGGTCGTCTTCCGCCTCGATCGCGATGGAGGCGTACTCGTATTCCGGTTCCTCCTGCGAGGCGGAAAGCGAGGCGGTCGTCCCGCTCGCCTTCCCACGGGCCGACGTCGGCTTCGCGGAGTCGGAGGCGGAGCCGTCAGCCTTCGCGCGGGTGGTGCCGCCCGGCGCTGACCCGACAAGCGGGCAGACCACGTAGACCTGTTCGCCGCGTTGCAGGGCCGCAAGCGCCGCGTCGTAGGCGACCCCGCGCGCCTGTTTCGTGTGAACCGTGGTCGTGCGCGCGAGCGCGCGCGGACGTTCGCGCAGGTAGGACAAAGTAAGGTTGCCGAACAACGCCAAGGCGAGCGTGCGCGGGATGGGCGTGGCCGTCAGGTAGAGCGCATCGGGACAGGCTCCCTTGTCGAGCAGCGCGCTGCGTTGTCCCACGCCGAAACGCTGCTGCTCGTCGATGACGGCCAGCGTCAGATTCGAGAAAACGACGTCGGGCTCGAGCAGGGCGTGCGTGCCGAACAGCACATCGACCGTACCCGCCGCAACGCGCGCGAGCACGGCGGCACGCGTCGCGGCGGGCGTCGAAGCCGTAAGCACCTCCCAGGTGATTCCCGCTGCATCGAGAAGCGGGCCGAGGCCCTGCGCGTGCTGGCGCGCCAGGATCTCGGTCGGAGCCATGAAAGCCGCCTGCGACCCCGAATCGCTCGCCGCCGCGAGCGCGAAAGCCGCGACGACGGTCTTGCCCGTGCCCACGTCGCCGAGCAGCATGTGGTTCGCCGTGCTCTCTGCACCAAGCTGCGCGAGTATCCCGTCGCGCGCCTCGGCCTGCCCGGCGGTCAGCGAGAAGGGCACGGCCTCGGTAAGCGCGCGCATGCGGGGTCCGTCGACGTTATGGGCTGTCGGGGGGCGCCCTTCCGAACGCTCTCCCCCCTCCCGCATGAGCATGATCTCGAGAAAGAGCAGCTCCTCGTAAGCGAGACGGCGGCGCGCAGCCCCCTGCTCGTCCATCGAGCGGGGGAAATGGATGCAGGAAAGCGCCGCATCGCGGGACATGAGACCGCGTCGCAGGCGTATGTCGAGCGGGAGCGGGTCGAAGGCGGATCGCACCAAATCGAGCGCGTTGCCCACAAGGCGGCGCATCCAGGCGGTCGAGACCTTCTCCGTCGCGGGGTGCACGGGCACGATCATGCCGCCCGCTGCCGGCCCTCCTTCCGCGGATTCGTCCATAACCTCGATGAACGGGTTCGTCATGCGCTTGAAGCCGTAGTTGAACTCGAGCGTGCCCGCAACCGCGACCGACATGCCCGGCTTGAGCGTGTCCATAAGCCACGGCTGGCGAAACGCCGTGACCATGAGCGTGCCCGTGCCGTCCACGACCGTGACCTCGACGAGCGAAAGGCGCGGACGAGGGCGTTTGAGCTGCAGCGCGTGAACACGCCCGCGTACGGTGCACTGCTCGCCGATACGGGCCGTCGCCACGGCCTCAACGGAGGACATGTCGATGTAGCGGCGCGGATAGTGCGACACCAGATCGCGCACGGTTGAAATGCCGAGCCCCGCCAACGCGCGTGCACGGGCGGGGCTGACGAGACGAACGCGGCTGACCCCCTCGTCGAGCAGCAGCGTCGCTTCGAGGCGATCGCCTGCGGAGCGCGGCGTGCTTGCGGGGGCGGCCATCGAGCTTCCTTCAGGAGCGGGCTATTCGACCGAGACGATAACGGGGTACAGCGGTTGCTCACCGCGGTGCACGTCGACCTCCAGGTCGCCGTAGACGTCCTCGATGCGGACAACGAGCGCGGCGAGCGCGTCGTCGTCGTAGTCTGCTCCGGCGAGCACCGTGAGCGTATCTGCGTCATCGGCTTTCATGGAAGCGAGCAGGGCCATGACCACGTCCTCGACCGAGGACCCCACCGCTTCGATGGCCCCGTCGGCTATGCCGATGACGTCCCCGGTCCTGATGGGATTGTCGTAAGCGTCCTTGGAGTCCTTGATGGCGCGGGTCACCTCGCCGGTGCGCACGTCGGCATACGCCTCCGTCATGGTCGCGACGTTGTCCTCGAGCGACGCGTCCTCATCGAAACCGAACAGCGCCGAGAACGCCTGGGGGGCGCTCTTCGTGGGGACGACGCCGCAGGGAATATCGGCCAACTCGCAGGCGCTTTGGGCCGCCATGATGATGTTGCTGTTGTTCGGCAGGATGATGACGCTGTCGGCATTCGCCGCGTTCACGGCATCGAGCAGATCTTTGGTGGAGGGGTTCATGGTCTGCCCGCCGGACACGACCACATCGACCCCTAAACTCATGAGGATCTTCGCGATGCCCTCCCCTGCCGCAACGGCCACGAACCCGAGCGGCTTGCGCTCGGGGACCGGTGCAGCCGCGTCGGCGGCAAGCCCCTCGGCGCGTGCGGCGCTTTGCAACTGCATATTGTGGATGTGCACTTCGGAGATCTGGGCGTCATGCGTCAAGAACCACTGGAGCACCTGATCGGGCCTGTTCGAATGAACGTGCACCTTGAAATTGGGGTGCATGCCCACCATGAGGTCGCAGTCGCCCATCGTGGGCAGGAAGTCCTTGGTTGCGTCGACGTCGATCGTGTCGGAGTGGACCAAGAACTCCGTGCAGTACCGAAATTCCGATCCCTCCCAGTCGTTGATCTGCTCGATTTCCACGCGCGGAGCGGTCTGACGGGCGAACGCCAGCTCATCGCCGAGCGGGCCCTCCTTGCCCGTAAGCGCCGCGACGAAGCCGTCGAGCAGGATGGCCAGGCCGTACCCGCCCGCATCGACCACGTTGTTCTCCTTGAGAACAGGCAGCAGATCGGGCGTGCGCTGGACGGATGCGTACGCCTCGGTCACGATCTCCGCCAGGGCGTCGTCGCAGGCGAGCTTCTTCTTGCGCGCGCGCTTCGCCGCGGCGGCCGTGTCGCGCAACACCGTGAGGATCGTACCCTCCACCGGCTTGCGCACGGCCTGGAACGAGACCTCGACGGCGCGGGCGAACGCCGCATCGACGGTTTCCACATCGAGCGCGGCGGCTTCGGCGGCGCCCTCGCACAGACCGCGCAGGATCTGCGAGGTGATGACGCCCGAGTTGCCGCGTGCGCCCATAAGAGCGCCGGTGGTGACGGCCTTGCGGATGTCGGCGCCCGAAGCGCCGATGGGAAGCTGCGCCAGGTTGCTCACGACCGATTCGAGCGTGAGCGACATGTTCGTGCCGGTATCGCCGTCGGGAACCGGGAAAACGT
>CAUVMU010000080.1:0-6760 GCA_963552775.1 uncultured Eggerthellaceae bacterium
GACGCAGGTAGGGAACGCGCCAGTTGCGCATGCTCCCCAGATCCTCGTCCGCGATGATAATCCGGCCCTCCGTGGGTTTGAGCTCGCGGATGAGCAGGCGAATCAGGGTGGTCTTGCCCGATCCCGAATGACCGACGAGGAAGACGAACTCCCCGGCGTCGATCTGAAGCGAGATATCGTGCAGGGCAGGCTTGTTCGGCTGAGCAGGATAGACCTTCGTCATGTGGTCGAAGATGATGACCGGAATGCCCGCTTGTTGAGGAATGTCATCGACTTCCAAAACGGGAAGCGAGGCAGAAAGCTGCGAAGTCACCTGCCGCGAGGAAGCCGCACGGCGCCCGTTTCGGCGTCCCGCAGCCTCTTGGCTGGTTGTTTCCGTCACAGAATGCTCCGTTCGATTGATGTTGTACTGGGACAGAACGATTTTAACAGACCGCAGTTTAGGCCATGAAGCTCTTCACAGCTTTGACAATAGCGGCGGCATCGAGACCGAAGCGCGCGAGAAGCTCCTCGAACTCGCCCGACTTGCCGAAACAGTCCTGCATGCCCACGAAGCGCATCGGCGTCGGACAGGTGAGCGCAAGCCCCTCGGCGACTGCGGAGCCGAGCCCGCCGTACACGCTGTGCTCCTCGGCCACGACAACGCGCCCCGTCTTGGCAGCCGAAGCGGCGATGGTCCCGATATCGAGCGGCTTGATGGAGAACGCGTCGATGACCTCGAGGGAGATTCCCTCCTCAGCCAAAAGCCCCGCCGCAGCGAGCGCCTGTTCGACTTCGACGCCGCACGCGACGACCGTAGCGTCGGCACCTTCGCGCAGCACATAGGCGCGACCGACCTCAAGCTCCACGTCGTCGGCGTACACGTACGGAACCGAGGCGCGCCCCATGCGCACGTACACGGGGCCCGGCGTCTGCGCGGCCAAGCGCAGCGCGGCGCGGGCTGCGGCGCAGTCGGCCGGGACGAGTACGCGCATGTTCGGCAGACCGCGCATGAGCGAAACATCCTCGAGCATCTGGTGACTGCCGCCATCGGGGCCTACGGAGACGCCGGCGTGGGTCGGCGCGATCTTGACGTCGAGCTTGCTGTAGCATACGGTGTTGCGAATCTGGTCGTAAACGCGCCCGGTGCCGAACACGGCGAACGACCCCGTGAAGGCGATTTTGCCCGTCAGCGCGAGCCCTGCGGCCACGTCGATCATATTCTGCTCGGCAATACCCGTGTTGAACAGGCGGTTCGCATAGGCGGAATCGGCATCCGCGAACTTCTTGGTCGTCGTCGAGCCGCTCAGGTCGGCATCGACGGCGACGACGGGAAGACCCTCGCCCGCAAGCTCCGCCAACGTCGCACCGAATGCGGCGCGCGTGGCCTTCTTCATCTTCGCCTGAGCCTCGTCTGCACGCTTGACCATTTAAACTTCCTTCGAATCACGCGCGGACAGGTCGTCCAGCGCATCTGCGAGCTGCTCTGCGTTGGGCGCCTTGCCGTGCCACCCGCAGGAGTTCTCCATGAACGAGACGCCCTTGCCCTTGACAGTGCGCGCGACGAGCGCATGGGGCTTCCCGGCGCGGGAGGCCTTCGCCTCGAGAAGAGCGGCGCGAAGAGCGTCGAGGTCGTGGCCGTCCACCTCACGGGCGTCCCACCCGAACGTCTCGAATTTCGCGCGCACGTCGCCCAGGTCGCACACATCCTCGCACGGGCCGTCGATCTGCAGCCCGTTACGGTCCACAATGGCCACGAGGTTGTCGAGGCTGCGGTGCGCGGCGAACATGGCCGCCTCCCACACCTGACCCTCCTGGCACTCGCCGTCGCCGAGAACGGTGAAGACGGTCGCAGGCGAGCCGTCGAGCTTCAATCCGCAGGCCGTACCTGCAGAAATGGACAGGCCCTGACCGAGCGACCCCGTCGACACCTCGACGCCGGGCAGCAGGTTCGAATCGGGATGACCCTGCAGACGCGAACCGAGCTTGCGCAGCGATGCCAGTTCCTCGACGGGAAAGTACCCCGCATGCGCGAGCGCCGCGTACAGTGCCGGGGCGGCATGGCCCTTGGAAAGGATGAAACGGTCGCGGTCGGGTTTGCCCGGGTCCGTCGGATCATGGTCGAGGACGCCTCCGAAATACAGAACCGCGAGGATGTCGATGCACGAAAGGGATCCCCCCGGATGCCCGCTTCCAGCGCTCGCGATGCTGCGCACGATGTCGATGCGCATGTCATTGGCGATACGAGCCAATTCGTTCGAGTTCATTGCCAGCCTTTCCCGATAGAGCCTGAAAGAGCACGCCCATTGTACAACGTGCAAGCCTTTCGCAGCGTCAAGGAGACGTGCGCAGAAAAACAACGTCCGCCCCGCAAGGCGCGGAACGGACGGAATGCATCGATCACTGCGAGGTGCGCCATTTGTGGTAGCCGATAACGAAATCGTCGAGATCGCCGTCGAGGACCGCCTCGACGTTGCCCGTCTCCACCCCGCTTCGCACATCCTTGACCAGCTGGTACGGATAGAGCACGTAGTTGCGAATCTGGCTGCCGAACGAGTTCTCCATGCGCTCGCCGCGCAACTCGGCGATCTCGTCGGCCCGCTTGCGCTCCTCGAGCTCGTAGAGCTTCGCCTTCAGGACGCGAAACGCCGCTTCCTTGTTCTGCAGCTGGCTCTTCTGGTTCTGGCAGGTGACCACGATTCCCGTAGGGAGGTGCGTGAGGCGCACGGCCGAATCGGTCGTGTTGACGCACTGCCCGCCCGGGCCGCTCGAGCGGTACACGTCGACGCGCACGTCGGCCGGGTTCAGATCGACCTCGATGTCCTCGGGGAGCACGGGAAGCACCTCCACGCTCGCGAACGTGGTGTGGCGGCGCTTCTTGTCGTCGGTCGGCGAGATGCGCACGAGGCGGTGAACGCCCGCCTCGCTGCGCAGCATGCCGTACACGTTGCGGCCCTCGATCTGCAGCGTCGCCTTGTCGAGGCCGATCCCCTCGCCCGGCACCAGGTCGAGCGTATGGACCTTCCACCCCTTCGCCTCGGCGTAGCGCGTGTACATCTCGGAGAGCATCTCGGTCCAGTCGCAGGCCTCAAGGCCCCCCTGGCCCGGATTGACCGTGAGGATGGCGTCGCCGTCGTCGAAGCGCCCCGTGAACCACGAGGAGAGCTCGAGGCCGTCGAGCAGCGCAACGAGGGTCGCCGCAGCGTTGCGGGCCTCGTCGGCGAAAGCCTCGTCCTCGTCGGCCAGCTCGAAGGCCGCGCGCGCGTTCTCGAACAGGGAGACCGCCCGCGCGTAATCGGCGAGCGTGTCGCGCAGATTTCCCGCACGTTTCGAGACGGCCTGGGCATGAGCAGCGTCGTCCCAGAAGCCAGGCGCCGCCGTCTCCCGATCGAGCTCGGCGAGCTCCGAGGTCCTCTCGTCCACGTGAAGGAACGAGCGCGCGTCGGCAACGCGGCGCTCAAGCGCGTCGAGTGCGCGCGCGTCGATTTCCGTTATATCGTTCAAAACCGTCGAACCGCCTTACGTAAGCCCTGCGAAACCGTTATGCAACGCTATTCCGCGTTGCGGCCGCAGCACTTCTTGTACTTCTTGCCCGAGCCGCACGGGCACGGGTCGTTGCGCCCCACATTGGAGAACGGGTCGTTTTTGTCCTTCATGTAGGTCTGAGGCTTGGCCTGGGGCGCGGGAACCGCCGAAACCTGCCGAGGAGGAGCCGCTGCCGAACTCGGAGCGGCGAGGGCCTGCTCGGGATTCGAGTAGCTCACCTTGCGCGCAAGCGGGTCGGGAGCCTCGGCCATCACGGGCGCCTGACGTTCGGCGACCTGCAAGCGCAGCAGCGTGCGCAGGTAGTCGTCGTACATGTTCTCGGTCAGGCTCTCGAAGGCACGGTAGGCCTCTTCGCGGTACTCGGTGAGCGGGTCGCGCTGCCCGAGCGAGCGCAGCCCGATGCCCGTGCGCAGGTAGTCCATGTCATGCAGGTGGGCCATCCAGCGCGTATCGATGATACGGAGCATGACCTGCGACTCGAGGGCCTTCATAACGCCCTCGCCCACCACTTCGGTCTTCTCGGCGTACACGCCCTCCAGATACTCCTGAACGGCATCGGCAAGCAGCTCGGCGTCGTCGTCATGGTCGACGTCCGCTGTGGAGAAATCGGAGCGGCCGGCCATGGTATGGACCCACGAATCGAGCGCCTCCGTGTCCCAGTCGTCGCTCGGAAGCTTGGCCGGGCACGTCTCCTCGACCGCACGAGCGGCCGCATCGGCGATGATGCCGGGGATGCGATCGGACATGTCCTTGCCGTCGAGGATGGCGTTGCGTTCCTCGTAGATAGCCGTGCGCTGCAGGTTCATGACGTCGTCGTACTCGAGCACGTTCTTGCGGGCGGCGAAGTGCATCGTTTCGACCTGGTGCTGGGCGCTCTCGATCGCCTTGGACACCATGCCCGCCTGAATGGGCTGGTCGTCGGGCATCTGCGTGCGCTTCATCATGTCGGAGATGCGGTCCATGCGGTCGCCGCCGAAGCGGCGCATAAGGTCGTCTTCGAGCGACAGGTAGAACTGGGTCTCGCCGGGGTCGCCTTGGCGGCCGGCGCGGCCGCGCAACTGGTTGTCGATACGGCGCGACTCGTGGCGCTCGGTTCCGATGACGGTCAGGCCGCCCGCCTCGCGCACGCGCTCGGCCTCGGCGGTCGTGATCTCGCGCGCGTCGGCCAAGGCTCGCTCGCGGGCCTTGGCGCTCGGGGCGGGCGAGCCGCCCTCCTCAGGCTCGACGCCCTCCTCCAGATCGGGATTGAAACCGCGTTCGCGCAGCAGGTCCTCGGCGAGCACGGAAGGGTTGCCGCCGAGCAGGATGTCGGTACCGCGGCCGGCCATGTTCGTGGCGATGGTTACCGCACCCACGCGCCCGGCCTGCGCGACGATATGGGCCTCGCGTTCGTGGTTCTTCGCATTGAGCGTCTCATGGCGAATGCCGCGCTTGTCGAGCAAGCGCGACAAGCGCTCGGAACTCTCGATGGACACGGTGCCGATCAAGCAGGGCTGGCCCGCTTCGTGCCGGGCGGCCACGTCGTCGGCCACGGCGGCGAATTTGGCATCGACCGTACGGAACACCTGGTCGTTCTGGTCCTTGCGGACAACGGGGCGGTTCGGCGGGATGGCCATGACGGGAAGCTTGTAGATCTCGCGGAACTCGCCGTCCTCGGTCATGGCCGTACCGGTCATGCCCGAGAGCTTGTCGTAGAGGCGGAAGTAGTTCTGCAGCGTGATGGTGGCGAGCGTTTGGTTCTCCTCACGCACCCGCACGTGCTCTTTCGCCTCGAGCGCTTGATGAAGGCCTTCCGAATAGCGACGACCCTCCATGATGCGGCCCGTGAACTCGTCGACGATCTTGACCTCGCCACGGCTCGTCACCACGTAGTCGACGTCGCGGTGGAACAGGAACTGGGCCTTGAGCGCCTGCTGCAGATGGTTTGCCAGCTGGCCGGAGGGGTCGGCGTAGATGTCCTCGATGTCGAGCATGGCCTCGATGCGCTCAAGGCCGCTCTCCGTGGCGTTGATCGTGCGCTTGGCCTCGTCCATCTCGAAATCCTCGTCGCGGCGCAGCCCTACCATGACGCGGGCGAACTTGTTGTACGTATCGGCCGCCTGAGTGCCCGCGCCCGAGATGATGAGCGGGGTGCGCGCCTCGTCGATGAGGATGGAGTCCACCTCGTCGACGATGGCGAAATGGTGCCCGCGCTGCACGCGAGCGGGGGCGCGGGTGACCATGTTGTCCCGCAGATAGTCGAAGCCGAACTCCGAATTCGTCCCGTACGTGACGTCGGCTTGGTAGGCGGGTTTCTTGGCGTCGGTGCGCATGCCGTTCTGGATCAGACCCACCCCCATGCCGAGGAAGCGGTACACCTGCCCCATCCATTCGCTGTCGCGGCGGGCGAGGTAGTCGTTCACGGTGACGATATGCACGTTCTTGCCCGGTAAGGCGTTGAGGTAGCCCGCCAGCGTGGAGACGAGCGTCTTGCCCTCGCCGGTCTTCATCTCGGCTATCTGGCCGATGTTCAGGGCCATGCCGCCGATGAGCTGAACGTCGAAGTGCCTCAGCCCTATCGTGCGCACGCTCGCCTCGCGAACGGCGGCGAACGCCTCGGGCAGCACCTCGTCGAGGTCGGCGCCCGCATCGAGGCGCTCGCGGAATGCCGCGGTCAGCGCGCGCAGCTCCTCGTCGGTCTTCTCCTGCATTGAGGGCTCGAGGTCGTTGATCTTCCCTGCGATGGACTGGAAGTTCTTAAGCTGACGACCCTCACCGAACGTAAGCAGCTTGGAAAGGAATCCTGCCATGAATGTATCGTCCTTTGCTTTCGGCTGAAAAGAGTTCTCGGCCACTCTACCACAACTCGTTTTCCGCCGCGCGCCGCCTCCGAACGCTCCTTGAATGAGCACGTAATCTTCAGTTGCCGCGAGCGCGCAGGCCGGCATCGATCAGCGTGCGGTACAGCGCGTCAATCTCGGGCGACGGGTCGATTCCCAGCTCATCGCGCAGCACGCGCCGGCATGACAGGTACGTCATGAGCGCGGCCGTGCGCTGCCCCGCAGCCGTCTGCGCACGGATGAGCGCCAGGTAGGCGTCCTCGCGCGTCCGGTCGCGCCGCAGCGCCGAGCGGGCGAACCACAGCCCCTGCTGGAAGCCCCCGGCGCCCACCAGACGCTGAGAAGCCGCGATCAGGGCGTCTACCAGACGGGCGCGGCACTCCTCGCGAGCAGCGACTATAAGCTCGTTGTCGGTC
>CAUVMU010000081.1:0-6745 GCA_963552775.1 uncultured Eggerthellaceae bacterium
GTCACGGTACGGAATGGGGGCGATGGACGTGCTGATCGTGAACTTGCGCCGGATTTCTTCCTCGTCGTAGTCGAGGTACGATTTCCCGTCGTGGGTCGTACCCATGCGCGGCGTGCGACCCGAAACGTGCAGCATCGCCTCAGCAAGCGATGTCTTGCCGGCGCCGTCTTGGCCGACGAGCACGATGTTTCTGACGTGTTCGGTAGCAGGAGCTGCCATTTTGACCACCAACTTTCCAGTCGCGTGGCCGCACCGTTCGGCTTCATCCGAGGGCACGAACCACTGTCGAGCCAACACCCTTCGAAGACTAACCATGAATCGATGAAACTGCGCACTAGTGTAACGCACTTTTCGCGGGCGCGGAGCAGTCGATGTGCAAGTTTTAGCGTCGCCTGCGCATCCGACGTGCACCACGCCCTCGGGCGGCGCCATAGGTGGCGTGCGAGCCCTCGGGCGGCGCCATAGGCGGCGTGCGAACGCAAGGCCAAAACCAGGCGAACCGACGCGCGGGGCGCACTGAACGCAGCGGTACCGCAAACGAAAGCCAGCCGAGAACACGAGCGCGGCGGACGTCTCAAAACGCCCACCGCGCTCGCCTTCCCCGCATTGAGAATCCGGTCGAGGCCTATTCGAACTTGCACAGGGCGACCGCACCCGCCCCAAGCAGGCCGACCACGAACATCGCCGAACCGAGCAGCATCCACTGGTCGGCCGCCGCGCCGAGCAGCAGCGGAGGAACGAGCGTGCCGAGGAACTGCCCGAGGCTCTGCACGAGCATGAGCACTCCCATGCCGAGGGACATGAGCTCGGGACGCCCGAGTACGTGGATGTAGGACGTCAGGCACATGACCGGCACCCCGAGACCGATCAGGCCCATGCCGATGGCTCCCGCCCACAGCGCCGCACCCGATCCCGTAAGCATGAGGAATGCACAGGGGCCCATAGCCAGCATGCCGATCAGGTACAAGGGCTTGCACCGTCCGAGCTTATCGGAAAGACTTCCGAACAGGGGCGACGAGACCACGGCCAAGAGCATGGGGAGCGTGCTGAGGAACCCCGATACGGTCGGGTCGATCCCCTGGGACTGCATCCAAGCGGGCGAAAAGGCCAACACCGAAAGCAATACGAGATTGAACAGCAGAAACGCTGCGAAAAACAGAAGGATGTTCGGCTTGAGCAGCTCGACATAGCTTGCATCCTGCATCGCCGGCCCCGCCGAATCCGCCGCGTCGGGCGCAGAATCGCCCGCAGGGAACCTGACGAAAGCCACGACCGCCGCGGCGAACACGGCCACGCAAACCGCGTAAACGACCCACACGCCCGAGAAAGCGCCAGCGGCGAACAGCGAAGGCGTCGCCACGCCCCCGATGACCGAACCCAGGCATACCCACAGCGCCCAGATACCTGTGGCCGACCCGATCTTCTCAGGGGCCACATAGCGCTGAACGGCCAAAGGACCGCAGATGGTCACGAAAATGAAGGCCACGCCCTCAATGCCGCGCGACACGATCAGCATCGTAGCGTCGGTGGAAAACGCCCCGACGAGCGAGCCGATAATCGCGATGCCGGCCGCTGCGATGAGCATGCTCTTCGGACCGAACTTCTTAGCGAGAACGCCCGTCGGGATGGCGAGGACGATGCCCACGAACGTGAAGATGGACATGAGCCACGACGACGACCCCGCGTCCATACCGAAACGCTCCATAATGCTCGGCATGATGACGGGCACCTTGTACTGGGTCGCCGCGACGGCCGTTCCGAAGAGCAGGAGGACCACCGCGATCAAAACCCAATTACCGTACTGCGCGCGTCTCGATTCCATGCATACCTCCAATCCGACTCCACGGGAAAGCGCCCGGGCGCCGAGCGACCACGTGCCCGGACGCACTCCCCGTTCGAAAGCCTATCCCTGGTTGTTCGTCGTGTTCGTCATCACTTCGGCGACCGTCGCATTCTTCATAATCAGCCTGTTGCGCCTGATGGCGTCATCGGGATCGTAAATCGTCCCCCGTTCGGTGAACACGGGGCGCAAATCCCCGCGCTGCATGCTGAGCGAGATGGCTTCCTCGACGTCGAACGGGACGAGGTTCGTCTTGCTCTTTTGAGGGGTCGCCACCCAGGAAGGCCTCGTCACCGGAGCGGGCATCTCCGCAAGCTGAGCGCACTGCCCGTACTTCACCCGCAGCTCCTCGACTGGGCCAAAGTCGAGCGCGCGCATCGGGCACGAGGCGACGCACAGAGGGATGTCGCCGCGCTCGAGCCTATCGATGCACATCGTGCATTTGCTCGCCTTCGTCCCCGCCTCGTCGGAGGCGAACTTGATGGACCCATACGGACAGGCGGCGAAACAATTGCGGTCGCCTTCGCACAGGTCGGGATCGATGAGCACGGCCCCGAAGCGCTCCTCCTTGAACACGGCATGATGGTCGCACGCCGAAACGCATGCGGGCGCTTCGCAGTGGCCGCATGAGAACGCCAGCTCGTGCAGACGGACGTTCGGAAACGTCCCCGTCTCCCACTCGTAGACGCTCATCCATTTCTCGGGACCAGGCTTGATGTCGTTCCAGTCCTTGCAGGCGATGGCGCACGCCTGACAGCCGTAGCACCGTGTCTGGTCGAAATAGAACCCGTACTGCGTCATTACTGCTCACCTCCAAGCTTCTTCACCTGAACGAGGCCGGCCGTCAGAAGTGCGCCGACGATATGGGGCAGGTGCGTATCACCGATCAGCAGGTTGCAGTTACCGCCCTTGTCGATGCCGAACGGCATCTCATCGGTAACCGTCGAAGTGTCGGGCCGATACCACGATCCGTGGTGGATGGACACGGTACCCGGTATGGTGCGCGACGTGACGAACGCGGGGATGTGCACCTCGCCGTATTCGTTGTAAACCGAGCACATGTCGCCGTCCTTGATGTCGCGGGCGTACGCGTCGGCCGCGCTGATCCATACGGCGTGCTTGTACACGTCATCGCGCATCCAGGGGTTCTTGTCGTTGGCCGAATGCTGGCGGTACGAGGTCACGGGCGTGACGAGCGAGAGCGGATACTGGCCGGTCTTGGGATGATAGTAGCTGTCGTTAGCGGGAACGTCCTGGTAAGGAGGCTGCCATACCGGATACGTGCAGAACTCGCCGCGGTACTTCGTATCCTTGAGCGGGTTGTTCTTGATGAAGTTCGATTCGAACTCGAATTTGCCCGACGGCGTGATGAAGGGGCTTTCGCCCTGCTCCATGACGTTCTTAAAGGGATAGAACGGCTCGTCGATCGGAGCGCGGACCACGGGCTTCTTCACGAACTCCTCCCACGGTGCGGGCTCAATGCCCGAAGCGGCCAGCATGCCGAACTCGTCTTTCGCCCACTCCTCGTACGCCTCGCGATACAGGTTCTCGACCGCACGCGTCCACTCGTCGGGATCGTCGATGCCCACGAGCTTCGCGCTGTACTTCTCCCCGATGCCGAGGCGTTTGGCTATCTGCATCCACACCCATTCCTTGGGACGGACCTCCCCCGGCGGGTCGACGGCCTTGCCGCAGTACACGAAATAGTTGCGCATCCCGCATGGGCCGAGGAACATGCGCTCCTGGCCAAAAAAGTACGTGTCCATGGTCTCGAACTGATGGATGGGCGCGGGCAGCACGATATCGAGGAACTCGTCCGAGGGCTGGCCTTCGTGCCACTGCCAGCCCAAGGAGAACTCCATGGAAGCATAGCCGCGCATGCGCTTGTTCACGTTGTGCTGGTTGTTGGCGTAGTTGTTGTCCATCACGAGCATCTTGATGTTCGGCAAAGGCGAATCGGCGGGGGCCCCGATGCGACGCCGGTACTCGAGTTCGGGCATCTCGCCGGCATCGTACAGCGGGCGGCAGTAGATGGCCTCGGTGATCTTGTTGTTGTTGCACACGACCGGCGGGAAGAAGTCCGCAGGAGCCCGACCCCAGTCGACGGACGGCGGAATGACATGCGGCATGGTGACCAGGCAGCACCCGGTCTCGCAACCGCCGGGACGCGCGATGTTTCCGGTCATGGCCTGCAGGAGCATGGCGCCGGCGCCGGCGTAGTCGCCCAGGTTGCGCTTCGAAATCGAGTAATGCGCCTGCAGGTGAACCGCCTTGGAGCGGCCGTACAGGCGGGCGAACTCACGGATGGTCTCGACCGGGATGCCCGTGATGGGAGCCGCCCATTCGGGAGTCTTGGCTACCCCGTCGGCCGCCTCGCCGACCACGTAGGCTCGCCAGGACGCAAAGCCCGCAGGCTCGACATAGCGCTCGACGAACTCGTGGTCGTACAGCTCCTCGGTATAGAGCACGTAGGCCACGGCCAGCTGCAGCGCCATATCGGTGCCGGGACGTATGGGAATCCACTGGTCGGCCAGCACCTCGGCGGAAACCGTGTAGCGCGGTTCGATGCAGATGACCTTGCACCCGCGCTCTTTGGCGAGCTTCATGTAGTAGGGAACCGTGCCGAACCACCCCACGAGCGGGTCGAACCCCCACAGCACGATGAGATCGCTGTTGAACAGGTCGGGCGCCTCGAACCCGGGATAGGACTGCGACGTGCCCTTGAACATGATGTCGACCAGATCGACGCCCGCGAAGAACTCCTCGCCGGCATGCCCGCCCGACGTGGAATGGTCACCCCAGGTCGCGAGCGCGCCCTTGAGCCACGGGGCGAGCGGCAGGTCGGAGTGCTCGAACGCGGAGTACTGGCAGTACGCAATGGAGGCCTCGCCGTACTTCTCCGAGATCTCGCCCATCTTGGCGGCGATGGTGTCAAGCGCCTCCTCCCAGGATATGCGCTCGAAATGCCCGCGCCCGGCGCCCTTTTCACCGACGCGCTTCATCGGATACAGCAGACGGTCTTCAGCGTAGAGCTCCTGGCGCCAGGCATGTCCCATGGGACAAGCGCGCAGCTGAATCATGCCCTCGTTGAGCGCCTTATCGTCGACGTCTTCCCGACCGTCGTTCACGTTGATGGAATCATCGGGCTCGATAGAGATTATCTTGTTGTCCTTGACGGCGCATTTCAGGATGCAGCTCGCATCCCAGCACCCGTTGTTCACGCACGTGGTGTACACGTAGTGCACGCCCTCATGCCTCTCGGACAAGCTCTCGACTACGCTATCCCTGCTCACCTCGTCCTCCCTTCGTCTCGCGCCGTGCGCAACGCACGGTGCGTCCCGTCTTCGAGAATCGATTCGTGGACCGTGGGAAACCTCGTCGGAAATGATTCGATACGCCTGTGTACGACACCTCCCCCCAGGCGTCGAGGCTTCGCGTCCCCTCGCCTTCATCATGTCGAAAAAATCGAGGCTCGACAAGAAGATCCCGGCTTTTAGCCTGCGGTATTACCGTTTGAACCGTCGAACCGCAACAACGGAACGCGCACGTCGAGAATGCGCCCCCGAAAGCAGTGCTAAAACGAGCATGCCGCAAATCTGCCTTCGAAAGTTTGTTCTCGCAAACGGACGCTTCCCGCAATAATCGATACCGTCTCAGCGAGGGCACTTGCCCCGACGCCCTCGATTGAGGTATGTTCTTCTTACTGCATATGCCGCTTTTCCGTTCGGGGGGACGATGACCAAGAAAGGGGCGTTGCCGATGATCGAGGGGATGCACCACGGCGGAATCTACTGCGCCGACATCGAGGAATCGCTGTCGTTTTACGAAGCGATCGGATTCAGGGTGCTGTTTCGCACCAATGCCATGGAAGGCGACAAGCCGCTGAAAATGGCTTGGGTCAAGGCCGGGAGCGATGCGGTGCTCGAGCTCATAGAGCAAGAGGATCGGTCCGTCATTGCAGCTGCAGGCCGAACTCCCAACCACATCGCCCTGCGCATAGTCGACATGGACGAGTTCGTCGCGCTGCTCGACCGAAAGGGAATCCCTGTGGAAGCGGGACCGTTCGAAACGACGCTGGAGTTCGACCGCCCGCTCGAAGGAGCCGATCGGAGCACGTTCTCCCTCTGCGGCGACAGAGGCCTCGTCCTTAAAATCCTGTTCTTCCGAGGAAAGAACGGGGAGCGCTTCGAGGTCGTCCAGGACAACCTCGGCACCCTGTAACCGCAACGGCGGCGCGTCACCGCCGGATAAGTCACGTCGCCGCCCGTATCGGAAGAATACAAGCGCGAGCGCGTTCGGAAACACACGCGTCCTGCAGGGCGTCATGGGAGGGGGTCCATGCTCTACGAGGGATCGATCGAGGCTTTTTCACGGGATGTCGAGGAACAGGGCGGCAGCGTCTATACCCCCCGTTTGATAAAGGACCGTCTGTTCGTCTTCAAAAACGAGACGATGGCGACCATGAGCAACGCCGAGCTCGAGTACGTGAGGCTCGACGAACAGAGCACGCGCTACCCCTACAGCTCGGCACTGCGCCGCTCGCTCGCCCACCTCGAAGCCGTCGCCACCATCTGCGTCGATGGGGCGAAGCCCAATCTCGAGACCATGCTCTCGATCGAGGCGCTCGAGCTCGCACGCGCCTACGGACACGAGACGAGCATCGCGCATAAGGGCTTTTCCAGCGAGAAAGAGCGGCTTGCGGCCTACGCTGCGATCAGGTACAGCAACGTTCTGCAGAGCATCGAGCGCGGCAAGGGCTTCTCCCATTTCGATTCCGCAGAGCTTATCAAACTTCATAAGGCGCTCATGTACGAACCCGACGAGCAGGCCGACGTGCATTACCGTCGCAACCCCTATCGGGTGCGCATCAGCCCTGACGGGCTGGTCAAGAACGTGTACCTCCCG
>CAUVMU010000082.1:0-6725 GCA_963552775.1 uncultured Eggerthellaceae bacterium
AAGGAAGTGGCGAAGAAGCAGGCCGTCGAAGCCGCTCTGCGCGAGCGTGCAGGCGGCCGCAAGTCCTCCGCGCGCCCGGTCGTCGAAACCCCCCAGCGTCCGGCGCCCGCCACGGCTCCGACGCGCGCCAAGAGCTTCGATTCGCTGCTCTCGCAGATCGAGGCTGAGAAGAAGCGCATCGAGCAGCAGAAGGCGCAGCCGGCTCCCCAGCCGCAGCGCTCTCGTGCAGCATCTGCACCGGCAGGAGGCGCGGGCCATGCGAGCAAGAAGAAGCACGCCCGCGGCGGCCAGGTCGTCCCCGAGCTCGAGACCGCTGTGCAGGTCGAAGAGGACCGCTACGCCAAGATGGCCATTCAGGTGGAGAAGCTGCAGCGTGACAAGGTGCTCGCCGAGGCCCGCGCGGCCGTCGCCGCCGCCACCACGCACGAAGGGGAGGGCCGCCGCAAGAAGCGCAAGGAAAAGCGCCAAGCCGAAGCGCGCGAACGTCTCGAGCTCGAGGCGATCGAGAAGGGGCTCGACCCCACACTCGTGCTCGACGATTCCGTCGTCGAGGTCGCCCAGGGCGCCACGGTGACCAAGTTCGCCGAGTCGCTCGGGGTGGCCCCCAATGAGATCATCAAGCGCCTGTTCATGCTCGGTCAGGTGCTCACGCTCACGCAGTCGATGAGCGACGAGCTGATCGAGCTGGTCGCCGACGATCTGGGCCGCAAGGTGCGCGTCGTTTCCCCCGAGGAGGAGTACGCCGTCGTCTACCACGATACGGACGACGACTTGAAGCCGCGCTCGCCCGTCGTTACGGTCATGGGGCACGTCGACCACGGCAAGACCTCGCTGCTCGACGCCATCCGCGACACCGGTGTGGCTGCCGGCGAGGCGGGCGGTATCACCCAGCACATCGGCGCGTCGGTCGTGCGCATCGGCGAGCGCAATATCACGTTCATCGACACGCCCGGCCACGAGGCCTTCACGGCTATGCGCGCTCGCGGCGCCCAGGTCACCGACATCATCGTGCTCGTGGTTGCCGCCGACGACGGCGTCATGCCGCAGACGGTCGAGGCCATCAACCACGCGCGGGCGGCCAAGGTGCCCATCGTCGTGGCTGTTAACAAGATAGACAAGCCCAGCGCCAACCCCGACCGCGTGCGCCAGGAGCTGACGAAGTACGAGGTCGTTCCAGAGGAGTGGGGCGGCTCGAACATGTTCGTCGAGGTGTCGGCCAAGCAGAAGCTGCACATCGACGACTTGCTCGAGACCATCATCTTGCAAGCCGATGTGCTCGAGCTGAAGGCGAATCCCGATGCGCTGGCCTCGGGATTCGTAATCGAGGCGAACCTCGACAAGGGCCGCGGCCCGGTGGCGACCGTGCTCGTGCAGCGCGGAACGCTGCGCACGGGCGACGCCGTGGTGGCCGGTACGTCGTACGGCCGCGTCCGTGCGCTCGTCGACCCGCGCGGCGGCCACGTCGACGCGGCCGGTCCGGCCGACCCGGTCGAGATCTTGGGCCTCGGCAGCGTTCCGGTAGCCGGCGACGAGTTCCGCGTGTTCGAGGACGAGCGCGACGCTCGTAAGCTTGCCGAGGAGCGCGCGCTGCGCGAGCGCTTGGCCGCGCAGGAGATGAAGGCCCACATGAGCCTTGACGATCTGTTCGACCGCATCGAGGAGGGCAAGCAGACCGATCTGAACCTCATCGTGAAGGCCGACGTCCAGGGTTCCATCGAGGCCTTGCGCGACGCGTTCGAGAAGATGGACCAGTCCGAGGTGCGCATCAACATCGTGCACTCGGCCGTCGGCGGCATCACCGAAACCGACGTCACGCTCGCGGCAGCCTCCGACGCCATCATCATCGGCTTCAACGTGCGCCCCACGGGCAAATCGAAGCAGCAGGCCGAGAAGGAGAAGGTCTCCATCCGCCTGTACCGCGTCATCTACCAGGCGATCGAGGAGATCAACGCCGCGCGCGTCGGCCTGCTCTCGCCCGACATCGTCGAGGAGGATACCGGCATCGCCGAGGTCCGCGACCTGTTCAAGGTCCCGAAGGTGGGCACCATCGCAGGCTGCTACATCGTCGAGGGCGAACTGAGCCGCGACGACAAGGTGCGCATCGTGCGCGACGGCACCATCGTGTTCGAGGGCACGCTCGAGAGCATGCGCCGCTTCAAGGACGATGTGAAGTCGGTTCGCCAGGGCTACGAATGCGGCCTGGGCATCCACGGCTTCCAGGACCTCAAGGTGGGCGACACCATCGAAGGCTACGTCGTCAAAGCGGTCGAGCGCACCGAGTAGTGCGCCGACTTCAGCAAAAACGCGCAGGCGCCGCCTCTCATCGGGAGGGGCGCCTGCTTTGATATGACAGGAGGAACGATCCTATGAAGCAGGGGGCTTCCAGCCGCCGGGTGAACGAGCAGGCTCGGCAGGTCATCGCTGAGATCCTTATGTTCGAGATCTCCGATCCGCGCCTCGATATGGTAACCGTGACCGACTGCGAGGTCAGCTTCGACCGCAGCGTGTGCAACGTGTACTTCTCATGCGGGAAGGGCCGCTACGAGGAGACGTCCGCGGCGCTCAAAGCGGCTGCAGGGCGCATCCGCACGCTCATGGGAAAGAAGCTGACGTGGCGCGTTTCCCCCGAGCTGCGCTTTTTCGTGGATAAAAGCGTCGATGCGGCCGAGCGCGTGGCGATTGCGCTCGAAGCGGAGCGCCGTCGCATTTCGGCTCATGCGACCGAAGGGAATCCCGCCGAGAGCAAGGAGGAACCGCTTGACTAGCATGCGCAGCGTTACACCGCAGACGAACGCCACGCTCGCCCGCATCTCTTCCGAGCTGCGCGAGCGCAACGATTTCGTCCTGTGCGGGCACGTGAGCCCCGACGGTGACTGCGTCGGCTCGCAGCTCGCCTTGTCCCATACGCTCAAGGCGCTCGGGAAGAACGTCGTCTGCCTGGCGGCCGAAGAGGCTCCTGCCGACCCCTCGCTTGCGTTTCTTCCTGGATATGACGCACTCGTGCCGGCTGCGTGCTTCGCGGGCGCGGCGCGCACGTTCGTGGCGCTCGACGTCCCCACCCGCGCGCGCATCGGCGAGGCTGCAGCAGCCCTGCTCGACTCCTGTGATTTCTCGATCACGGTGGACCATCACGCCTCCGATGCGATTATGACCGAGCTCGCCTATATCGAGCCGGGTTCTGCATCGTGCACGATGCTCGTATGGGAGCTCTGCCGCCTGCTGCTCGACGTCCCGCCGACTACCTCGGCGCTCTGCGCCTACACCGGCCTGGTGACCGATACCGGGGGCTTCCAGTTCCAGAACACGGACCGTCGCGCCTTCGAGGTCGCCGCCGATATGGTGGCCTGCGGCGCCGATCCCTCCTTGGTCGCGCGTAACGTTCTTCAAAACCGTTCGCGCGCTTCGCTCGCGCTCGAGGCGCGCGCGCTTTCGCGCATGCGCTTCTGCGCGCAGGGGACATGCGTGGTGAGCTGGGTGACGCGCTCGGATATGGACGAGCTCGGCGCCGCAAAGCCCGACGTCGAACCGCTCGTCAACACGCTGCGCTCGCTGCGCGGAATCGAGGTGGCCGTCATGCTGCGCGAGCAGGGCGGGGAGGTGCGCGGTAGCGCGCGGGCGAAGGCCGCCGCCGACGTGGCCTCGTTCGCGCGCTTCTTCGGCGGGGGAGGCCACGTGGCCGCTGCAGGTTTTACGGTGCGGGCTCCGCTCGATGAGGCGATAGCGCGTATCGAGCTCGAGCTCGAGCGCCGCTTCGGCGCGGGTGCGACCGAGGCGGGCGAGGGGGTGCGCCCGTGAAACGCGGGACGACCGACTGCTCGCTGATCGTCGGCGTGAACAAGCCTGTCGGTATGACCTCCCACGATGTGGTGAACCGCTGCCGCTTCGTCTTCGGCGAGCGCCGCGTGGGGCATACGGGCACGCTCGACCCGCTCGCAAGCGGGGCCCTTCCCGTCTGCGTGGGCCCCGCGACGCGCCTCGACGCGTATCTGGCCGGGCATGACAAGCGCTATCGGGTGCGCATGGCCTTCGGCGCGGAAACGACGACCGACGACGCCGAGGGCGAGTCCACCATCGTGTTCCCCATCGCGCGCCACCTGCGCGACGAGGCCTTCGCGGTACGCGTCGTGTCGGGGCTGGTCGGTTCGCACGAGCAGGTCCCCCCGCAGTACTCCGCTATCAAGGTGGACGGGCGGTGCGCTTACGAGCGCGCCCGTCGTGGCGAGCAGGTCGAGCTTGCGCCGCGCAGCATCGAGGTGCGCGCGGCGGAACTCGTGTGCGTGGAAGAGCAGGGCGAGAATCTGTTCTGGACGTTCGAAGTCCTTGTTTCGAAGGGCGCCTACATCCGCTCGCTCGTGCGCGATTTGGGGCGCGACCTGGGCTGTCCTGCGCACGTCAACGCGCTGCAGCGCACGCGCGCCGGACGGGTCGACCTGGGAGAGTGCGTCTCCCTTGAAACGCTCGCCCAAGTGAAGGAGGGCGCCGCGCTCGACCCGGTACGGGTTCTGGGCCTGCGCTTCGCCTTTTTGGACGGCTTTCTGGCCGATGCGGTCCGCAACGGGGCCGTGCTTCCCGCAGGCGAACTCGAGCTGTTCGAAGCGCTCGACGACGCATCCGAGGCCAATTTCTGCGCCTGTACGTCGCGCTTGCAGAAAAGCTGCGAGGATCCGCGTTCGGGCGAGGTCGTCTCACTCGTCGCACGGAACCGTCTCGTCGCGCTCTACCGGCTGATGAACGACGGCGCGCGCTGGAAGCCGGCCTGCGTTTTCTCCAGGGGGGTTATTCGTGGCTGATATCGTGCTCATCGACGAGGGAGAGCGCGCGCATGCCGCGCTTGCCGGCAGTTCGTGCGCTTTCGGTGTGTTCGACGGCGTGCATAGGGGTCATCGAAGCCTGCTCGACGCCGCCGTGGCCGATGCGCGAGCGCGCTCGGGGCGTGCTGTGGCGCTCACGTTCGACATCGACCCCGACGAGCTGTTCCATCCCGACCGTTTGCGCAAGCTCATGTCGAACGAGGCGCGCCTTGCGGTCCTAGCGGAAACCGGGGTCGACCACATCGTCGTCCTGCGCTTCACGCGCGAGTTCGGCGCGCATGGTCCCGAGGCGTTCCTCGACGAGACGTTCGGTCCATCGGTGCCCGCGACCCTTCACGTCGGCTGCGATTTTCGCTTCGGTGCCCGTGCGGCGGGGACGCTCGTTGATCTTGCGGTCTGGGGCGAGCGCACGGGCATGGGCGTCGTCGGCCACGAGCTCAAGACAGCCGACGGCGACCCGATTACGGCGACGCGCATCCGTCTGCTGCTCGCCGCATGCCGCCTCGACGAGGCGCGGGAACTGCTCGGGCAACCCTACCGGCTCGCGGGCACGGTGCGGCCCGGGCGCGGAGAAGGGCGCGACATGGGATTTCGCACGGCGAACCTCATCGTCGCACCTGCGCTGCAGGTGCTTGGGGAGGGCGTGTACGCGGCCTGGGCCGAAGTGGACGGCGCGCGCTACAAAGCTGCGGTCTCGGTGGGCGTCTCCCCTATGTTTGCCGATCGCACGGAGGCCTTTTGCGAGGTTCATCTGCTCGATTTCGAAGGCGACCTGTACGGTCGTCGGATTGCGATCGACTTCGAGGAGCTGCTGCGTCCCATGATGACCTTCGACAGCGTCGAAGAGCTCATCGCTACGGTGACGGCCGACATCGAACGGGTGCGCACCGACCTGTAATCGTTTGCCTGCCAGGTTTTGCAGCGCGCAGTCGTCGTTGTAAAAGGATACTTTTCGGGCGCTCTTCGGTGCGCGATGATTCGCGTTCGGGGTAAAAAAACGCATCTTCCCGCACTCGAAGCTCTCCGAATACCCTATTATAGAAGGGCTGTGTTCTTCTCGCCTTAATGCCCGGCGAGAAGAACGCACATCTGTAGTATCTGCAAAGAATCAAGGAGGTATCACGTGACTACTGCGGTAGCATGGCTTGCTCCCGTCTGCGCCCTTGTCGGCATGGCGGTGGCGGCCTACCTCGGGTCTTGGGTCCTGAAGCAGGATCCCGGTCCGGAAAAAATGAACAGCATCTCGATCAAGATTCAGCAGGGCGCCAAGGCGTTTCTCGTGAGCGAATACAAGATGCTCGCCATTTTCGTCGTGGTCGTGGCCGTCATCATGGCCGTGGCTCTGTCGCCTTGGACGGCTGCGGCGTTCGTCACCGGCGGCATCCTGTCGGCCTGCGCCGGGTACGCGGGCATGCACGTGGCCACGCGAGCCAACACGCGCACGGCCCATGCGGCCGAGACCTCGGTTGCCCGCGCGCTCAACGTGAGCTTCAAGTCGGGTCTGACCATGGGTCTGTGCGTCGCGAGCTTCGCGCTGTTCGGCCTGTCGTTGTGGTTGATTCTGCTCGTGTTCGGCAACATCGACGCCATCGAGCTCATGCACGAGCATGTGGGCATGGTCGAGGGCTTCGCGACCGGTGCTTCGGCCGTGGCGCTGTTCGCCCGTGTGGGCGGCGGCATCTACACGAAGGCCGCCGACGTTGGCGCCGACCTCGTGGGCAAGGTCGAGGCGGGCATTCCTGAGGACGATCCGCGCAACCCCGCCACCATCGCCGACAACGTGGGCGACAACGTGGGCGACGTGGCCGGCATGGGAGCCGACCTCTATGAAAGCTACTGCGGAAGCATCCTCTCCACAGCCGCCCTCGGAGCCACCGCCTTCGCCATGAGCGCCGAAATGCAACTCAAAGCCGT
>CAUVMU010000083.1:0-6685 GCA_963552775.1 uncultured Eggerthellaceae bacterium
TTGCCGCTGCCGCTTTCTCCTACGATAGCCGTTGCCGTGCCCGAATCGACGTGCAGCGAGACGCCCTGCACGGCGGGAAACCTCTGCCGGCGGTAATTCGAGAGTCTGTAGCGTTTCGAGACGTTCCTGATTTCGAGCATGGTTTCTCACGAGGGCTCCGACGTGCCCACGAGCTCCTTCGTGTACTCGTTCTGCGGCAGGGACAGAATCCTTTCGGTGCTGCCCCGTTCGATAATCCGCCCGTTCCTCATAACGGCCAGCTCGTCAGCCATCATCGCCATAATCCGGATGTCGTGCGAGACGAGGAGCATGGCGGGCTTGAGGTCGTGCGAAATGCGCAGAAGCAGCTCGCTCACCAGCGCAGCGCTCTGCGCGTCAAGGGAGCCGGTCGGCTCGTCCGCTACGATGAGCAGGGGGTTGAAGGCGAGCGCGAGGGCGATCATAGTCCGTTGGAGCATGCCGCCCGAGAGCTGGTGAGGATAGCTTTCCATGATGCGTCGAGTGTCGGGAAGCCCCACTCTCGCCAACAGTTGCTCGCTGTACAGGCAGGCATCTTTCCTGCTGCATCGAAGGTGGGTGCGCAGGGTCTCAGTGAAATGACCTCGTATCTTCATGCAGGGGTCGAACGCCGCCGTGGGGTTCTGCGCCACGTACGCGATCTCCCTTCCATTGAGCCTTCGGCGCTCGCGCGCATCCAGTTTCGCGACGTTCCTGCCGTTGAGCTCTATCGTGCCATCCCATCTGCTCGCCCTGCCCGAAAGAAGGCCGAGGAGGGCTTTGCACACCGTGCTCTTGCCGCAGCCGCTTTCACCTATGATCCCGAATATCGTTCCGCTCGATATCGCAAAGGATACCTGTTCTATTCTCATCGGTTCGTTCGGGTACTCTACGTACAGATCGGATACCTTGATCGTCATCGCGCTACGCATGCTCGAGCCCCCTCTCGTACGGGTTCAGCTGCTTGCGCAATCCATCGCCGAGCAGGTTGAACGCGAACACCGTGAACAGCACGCACAGACCGGGGTAGAACGCGAGCTCGGGAGAGGTCGCGAGCATGCTCCTGGCATCGTTCATCATGGCTCCCCACTCGGGCGCGTCCGCGCTCAATCCGATGCCCAGAAACGAGAACGAGGACACCATCAAGATTACGTCGCCGATTCCGATAGCCAGCAACACGATCAGCCGAGATCCGATGTTGGGTAGGATGTGCTTTGCGATGGTTCCGAAAAAGGAGGTGCCACCTACCCTCGCATAGGCGACGTAAGCCTTTGCCGCTTCAGTGCGGGTGTAGCTGCGTATCATGCGGCCGTACCATCCCCAGTAGGAGAATACCCCGGCGAGGACGAGGTTCAGCACCCCGTTTCCCAGTACCCCCATCACGGCAAGCATGAGCACGGTGGGAGGCAGCGCCATACTGACGTCGCAGGTCCAAAGGAAGAGACGGTCCGCCATTCCCCTCAGGTAGGATGCCGTGGTCGCAAGGGGGATGAGCAGCGCCATGACGATGGCGACGATGACGGCGGCGATTCCGAGCGAATAGCGCGTGCCGAATATCAGGCGGGAAAAGATGCACCGTCCGAACCCATCGGTCCCCAAGGGGTACTCGGCTGACGAATCGAGGAAGCGCGCGTCCATGTCGATAAGAAAAGGGCTGTTCGGCGCAATTAGGTCGGCGAATACCATGCAGAATACGATTACGCTCACCATGCCTATGCCGATCTTCGTGATCGGATGCAGCCTCCTCGTCCTCATGAGCCCTCGCTTTGTTCCATTCGGGGGTCGATGCGCACGCCGATCGCCTCGGCACTGAGGTTGAATACGACGAAGAACGCCGCCATGACGACGATGTAGCCGTTCAACGCGGGGAAGTCCTGGTTCGTAGCCGCTTTGAGCGCATACTGGCCCAGACCGGGGACGGAAAAGATCGATTCCACGATTACGGTGCCGGCGACCAGGTACCCGAGGTTCTGCGCGAACATCGTAATGCAGGGGGGAGCGGCGTTCAGGAGGAGGTGCCGCCATAGTATCGTCTTTTCGCTCAGCCCTCTCGCCCGGGCGTAAAGGATGAACTCCGCATCCTTGTTCTCCAGAATCAGGGAGCGCATGATGCGAACGAGAGACCCGATCATCGGGAATGCCAAGGCCGCCCCTGCGAACACCATGCTGACCGGATGGCCGTGACCGATAATCGGGAAGGCATGCAGCTTCATTCCGAATGCCAGCAAAACGATCAGTCCGATAAAATAGCCGGGGATGGCAAGGGAGACGAACGAGAACCCGCTGATGATTTTGTCCGCCAGACCGTCTTCCCTGCGTACGGATAGGAGCGCCAACGGTAAGGAGACGAAGGCGATGAAGCTGGCGGCGATAAGCGACAGGATGAGCGTGCTTGGCAGAGCCGCCATGATCTCATCGAATACCGGCTTTTTCGTGGAATAGGACTTTCCGAAATCGAGGCGGATTATCCTCGAGGCCCAATCGATGTACTGTTCCACGACCGGCTTGTCGAAACCGAATTCCTCGCGCGTTCCTTCGACGACCTCTTGACTGGCGGTTAGGTTGATCCGTCTTGCGTAGGCCTCGGCCGGGTCTATCGGCGCGATGTTCGCCAGGACGAAGGAAATCACCGTCACACCGACGATGACGAGCAGCAAGTACGCGAATTTTCGTGCGATATACAGAGCCATTTCCATGCTGTGACGACCGAATTCGTTCGGAACTGATTGCGCGGTTTCCCGATGTTCTCACTATATCGGCCCGGTTTCGCCCCCGCCGCCCCGAGCGGGATTATCTACGCTCCGATACGCAAATCGCTCGGATTGAGGCCGTACGTTTTACGGAAGGCTCGGGCGAAGTGACTGGTGTTGACGTATCCCACTTCGCTCGCGATCTGGCCGATGCTCAGGTCGCGATTTTCCAGTAACTCGCGCGCATTCCTCATTCGCAATTCGCGGATATAGGCGTATATCGTTTTGCCGTACAGCTCGCGGAAGCCTCTCTTCAGCTTATGTTCGTTGAGCATGACTTTTCTGGAGAGCTCTGGGATGGAGGGTGGATCCGAAACGCAGTCGTGGATGATGTCCCGTGCTTTTCTAAGGGCGTTCATTTCGGAAGCGGCGCACCTGAAGTGCTCCACGCCCCTCAGCGGCTCCGCGATATTGTCCTGCCATAATCGGGAGAGCACCAGTTTGGCGGCGCTTTCCATATGGACGGCGTACAAGTCGTCCATGATACGCTCGGCGTAGAACAGACTGAACAAGTTGCTCATCTGGGGGTTGGTTCGTTTCGGCTTCATGAGAGCGTTCGCAAGGCGCGATGATTCCCCGTTCGTGCAATCCGCCATCTGCTCGCTGCAGGGCAGGCTCGAAAGGAACGTCCCGTTCGCTTCAAGGGACACAAGGAATATATCCTCGTTGGACGGGTACATCATGACTCCCCGGCCGCGCGGTTTAGCGTAGATGCCCATGTCGTTCGAGCCGAGCTTCGCGTCGATCACGCCGGTTTCGGAATAGGGGATGGAACCGGAAAGGCAGTACGAGATTTCAAACCGGGAGTCGTACTCCTCGTAATGCATGACGAGGGGGAGCTTCAGCCTCATCCTCGTCAACGACACGCCGATTCCCTCGCACGGAGCGTAGTAGGTCATATATCCCGTGCCGAGCTCCTCGGGTACGCTGTATTTGACCGTCCGGCCCTCGTGCGAACGGGCGAAGCCGTTCTGCTCTACGAGGGCCTTTTCGATTTCTTCCGCACTGGTGAGGCGCATCTCCAAACCCGTCATGGTCGCCTCCGTCCCGTTCGCTCCGTTGTCCTGTCGCGATGCGAAGCAACTGTTGCTCTGCATGCAGGGCGAAATCCGTTCCGCTGCCCTGTCGCCGCGCGAAGCACTCTTGCCCCGCATGCGAGGGAAGGTGCTCTGCCGGCACAGCTTCGCGACGGCCTATCTCCACCTTGCCCCGCATGCGAGGGAAGGTGTCGATCAATCCCTCACAGAGTTCTTGCGCATAAGCCCTTGCCCCGCATGCGAGGGAAGGTGCTTGAAAATTATATTGGACTAACTATCTCTATTCTATCAGAAACGCACTGTGCCATACATACCGTATGTCTTGCGAAAACTGCGCTCCAGCAAGTTTTCAACCTTGCGAAAAGTGCAGTTCAACAAGTTTCTCCTGCGCCTACAGGCACAGACTGGCGTGCATCTCGTGCCGGGGAAGCCGGTTATCGTGTTCGACGGGACCCAACCGGTGCCGAGGGTGCGGCAGGCCATCAAGTACCTTGTCAAGGACGGCCGCTTCGACTATGCTGTGCGCCCGCTTAAGCCGCTTCGAGTCCTTTGAGCGCGCGACCGCCCTGCGCTGCAGCATGCGACTTGCGCGTCAGCAGGTAGAACAGCGGCGTGTCGAGCGCGGCGAGAACGAACTTCAGCAGGTACTGGCCGACCATCATGGCGCCGAGCTGGGGGAGCAGGGCCGCGTCGAACAGCCATCCGAAACCCAGGCCGAAGCTGATGCCCACGAACACGACCGTGTCGATGATCTGCGAGGTCATGGTCGAGGCGTTGTTCCAGATCCAGCGCCGATGATGCGCGGTTTCCGATGCGGCGAGCACGCGGTTGCGAATCTTGTGGAACACGAACACGTCCCACGACTGGGAGAGCAGGTAGGCGGTCATGCTGCCCACGACGAACACGACGTTCTGACCGAGCAAGGCATCGTAGGCTGCTTGCATGGAGGCGTCCGTCGCGGGAAGCGCCTGCGTGAACAGGATGAGGCAGGTGGCGAGAATCTGGCAGGCGAATCCTCCGTAGACGATGCTCTGAGCCTCCTTGCGACCCCAGATTTCGCCTACAACGTCGGTCATGAGGAACGTGATGGCGTAGCACACGGCGGCGCCGGGAAGCGCAATCGTGCTTCCGAACAGGGGAATCCCTGTGGCGATGGTCTTGGCTGTGACCACGTTGGCGATGACGAGCGACACGGCGAAGACCATGGCGCAGAGCATAAGGTTGCGATTCGATTTTCTCATGAGCGGTTTCCTTAGTGTTTTTTAGGTTGGATGTCGCGAACAACCTCCCGCGCGGGCGGGAACCGTTTCCGCGCACCGAAATGCGCGCAGGGCGTATCTTAGGCGTATTGGAGCGGGTCTTCAACCCCGTTCGCACGGAATGCACGAATCCGGTCGATACAGGTAGCGCACGTTCCGCAGGGTTGCTCGGCGCCTTCATAGCACGACCAGGTCAACTTGAAGGGAACGCCGAGGGCGAGGCCCTCCCGCACCACGGCGTCCTTTCCCACGGAGGCGAACGGGCAGCGCAGGGTGACGAGACCGTAGGTGCCCGTGCTAATGGCGGCGCCAAGAGAGCTCACGAAGGCGGGGGAGCAGTCGGGGTAGGCGCTCCCCGCAGCATCGTCGGCGTGCGCCCCCAAGTAGAGGTCGATGCGCTCGTTCGGGAAGACCGAGAGCGCGAGCGAGGCCGCCGCTGCGAGCATGAGTCCGTTGCGAAAGGGCACGTAGGTGCTCACGGGTGTTTCGGCATCGGTTTGCGCTTGCTGTTGCTGCGCATACGATTCGTGGGGAACGGCCAGGTCGCTTTCTGCCATGAGGGCGTTTCGCGAGTCGGCGAGCACTCCCGAGAGGTCGAGCTCCCGATGCGCGACGCCGTAATGTGCGCAGAGGGCCCGAGCCGATTCGAGCTCGCGTGCATGCCGCTGCCCGTAGAACACGCTGAGCGCCAGCACGTTGGAGGCTTTAAACTCGCGTGCGGCGAGCGCCAAGCAGGTTGCCGAATCGACGCCGCCGCTCACGAGCACGACGGCTTTAGTCGCCTGCTCGGCTTTGCGCGCCGTCATCGGGCGCCGTCGCCACGGTCGAGGTCGGCCAGCTGGGCGAAGCGCCGCTCGCGGGCGGTCTGCCCGTAGCCGAATGCCGGGTGGGCCCAGTTGGCGAACGGGTAGATCGAAATGCCCCCACGTGGATAGAACATGCCTCTGACCTCGATGTACTTCGGGTCCATAAGGGCTACGAGGTCGTTGAGGATAACGTTGACCGCATCCTCGTGGAAGTCGCCGTGGTTGCGGAACGAGAACAGGTAGAGCTTGAGCGACTTGCTCTCCACCATGCGCGTCTGCGGAATGTAGTTGATGTAGAGCGTCGCGAAATCAGGCTGACCTGTGATGAGGCACAGCGTGGTGAACTCGGGGCAGCGGAACGTGACGACGTAATCGCGGTCGGGATGCTTGTTCTCGAACGTTTCGAGCAGGCTCGGGTCGTAGTCGGACGAATAAGCGGTTTGCTGGTTGCCGAGCAACGTGAGGTTTTCGTCCTGACGGGTTTCGTGGGCGGTCATGCGGCTCTCCTTGATTTCGGTGCGCACCACTATACCACCTTGCGCGCCTTAATCGCGGCGGTAGTCCTCGCAGGTTTCCACCATGTTGATGAGCTCTTGCTGGCTGTGGATGTCGAGCTTGCGGTATACATGGTTGATATGCGTTTTCGCCGTGCTGCGCGAAATGTAGAGGCTGTCCTGGATATAGGCGGCGTTATGTCCTTTCGCCAGCAGGTACATGACCTCCGTCTCGCGCCTCGACAGCAGGTAGCGGTTGGCGACGGCCTCGCACTGCAGGCGGAAGCGTCCGGCGCGGCGTCCCCACGGTTTTTCATCGCCTTCCGCGGTGCTGGCGGAGCC
>CAUVMU010000084.1:0-6629 GCA_963552775.1 uncultured Eggerthellaceae bacterium
GCGGGCGCAGCTTGCCGGCACGGACATCGAGCTCGCGCATGTCGGCTTCTCCTACGGTGGGACGCGGGTGCTCGACGACGTGAGCCTGCGCGTAGAGACGGGGCAGACGGTTGCCCTGGTGGGGCCTTCCGGCTCGGGCAAGTCCACCATCGCGCGGCTCGTCGCCTCGCAGTGGGACGTCCAGACGGGCAGCGTGAGGATCGGCGGCATCGACGTGCGCGGCATCCCGCTCGAGCAAAGCGCCGAGCTCATCGCGTTCGTCTCGCAGGACAACTACCTGTTCGACGACACCATCGAGGCCAACATACGCATGGGCAGGCCTGACGCCACGTGCGAGGAGGTGGTGGCAGCGGCCAAGGCGGCCCAGTGCCACGACTTCATCATGGCCCTCGAGGACGGCTACCGAAGCCGCGTCGGCGCCTCGGGCGGGCGCCTCTCCGGCGGCGAGAAACAGCGCATCAGCATCGCCCGCGCCCTGCTCAAGGACGCCCCCATCGTCATCCTCGACGAGGCCACCGCCTACGCCGACCCGGAGAACGAGGTGCTGGTGCAGCAGGCCATCGCCGAGCTCACGCGTGGCAAGACGCTCATCGTGATCGCGCACCGTCTGCGCACCGTCATGGGTGCGGACAGGATTTTCGTGGTCGACGCCGGGCGCGTGGCGGGATTCGGCAAGCACGACGAGCTCCTCGAATCCTGCGTGCTCTACCGGCAGATGTGGGCTGCCTACACGCAGCCGTTCGACGCGGCATAGAGGTGATGCGGATATGATTGCGGTATTCAAGCGGTTCTTCGCCTTCTCGAGCGAGCGCAAGGCGCTCTGGTACCGCGCCTTCGCGCTCGAGGTCCTGCGCACCGTCGCCGAGGCGCTGCAGTTCCTGCCGCTCGCGTTCATCCTGATGAACCTGGTCGAGGGCAGCCTCGCGCCGTGGATGGCGCTTGCGGCGTTCGCCGCGGTGGCGGCATCCGTCGCCCTGCAGGCGGTATGCAAGTTCCTCTCGCACCGGCTCGAGATCACCGCCGGCTACCGGATGTCGTCTGACAACCGCCTTGGCATAGGCGACAAGCTGCGCTACGTCCCTATGGGCTTCTTCAAGGAGGAGAGCCTGGGCGAGCTGACGGCGGTCTGCACCTCGACCATGGACGATCTGGAGGCCATGTCGTCCTCCGTCATCATCCGCGTGATGACGGGCTTCACCAGCGCCTGCGTCTTCTCGCTCGCATTCGTGCTGGTGGACTGGCGCATCGCGCTGACCTACCTGTGCGGCGTCGCTGCGACGCTGGCAGTGAACCACCTGCTCATAGCATCGGCGCGCAGGCACGCGCCCGCGCGACTCTCCGCGCAGACGCGCCTCGTGGGATCGGTGCTGGAGTACATCCAGGGAATGGAGGTCGTAAAGGCGTTCGGCACGCACGGAGCCGCACGCCGGGCAATCGATGCTGCCATCGCCCATGCCGAGGACCAGAACTTCGTCGTCGAGCGCAAGAACACGCCGTTCGTCGTGGCCCAGCAGGTCATCCTCAGGCTCTTCTCGGTGCTCGCGGTCGTGGTCTCCGTCTTGCTCTACCTCGCCGGTAGCCTCGACCTCTTCTTCTGCCTCATGACGGTGGTCGGCGGATTCCTGGTGTACAGCCAGGTCGAGGCGGCCGTCGCGCTCGTGTCCATGCTCACCATGATCGACGTGTCCATCGAGCGCATCGCCAAGGTTCAGGACGCCCCCGAGCTCCCCGTCGCAGGGGAAGGCTTTATCGCGATGGCCCCGCCCGATGCCCACTCGCCCGCCATCGAGCTCGAGCACGTGAGCTTCGCCTACGGCAGCACAGAGGTGCTGCACGACGTGAGCCTCAGCATCCCCGCGCGTTCCACCTGCGCCATCGTGGGGCCGTCCGGCTCGGGCAAGACCACGCTCGTCAACCTCATGGCCCGCTACTGGGACGTGGGCTCCGGTAGCGCGAAGGTCGCCGGCAAGGATGTGCGCGCATGGGATTTCGACGAGCTCATGGGCCAGTTCGCCATGGTGTTCCAGGACGTGTACCTCTTCAACGACACCATCGAGGCCAACATACGCTTCGGCGCGCCCGACGCCACCGACGAGGAGGTGCGCGAGGCCGCGCGGCAGGCATGCTGCGACGGCTTCATCAACGCGCTGCCCGACGGCTACCGGACCGTGGTCGGCGAGGGCGGAGCCACGCTCTCCGGCGGCGAGAAACAGCGCATCAGCATCGCCCGCGCCCTGCTCAAGAACGCCCCCATCGTCCTTCTCGACGAGGCCACCGCGAACGTCGACCCGGAGAACGAGGCCGAGCTCGCCCGGGCCACCCGGGCGCTCTCCGAGAACTGCACCGTGGTGATGATCGCGCACAAGCTCTCCACCGTGCGCTCCGCCGACCAGATAGTCGTGCTCGACGAGGGGCGCATCTCGCAGCGCGGCACCCACGAGCAGCTCGCTGCGAAACCGGGCATCTACCACGACTTCGTCAGTCAGCGCGAGCGGGCGGTGCAGTGGCGGCTCGGGTCAAAGGGCGGCGGATGGGGCGTGGGATGATGCGGCTTCCGCCGCGTCGAGACCCCTTCGCTCCATTGCGATAGCGGCGGCGCGCAAGGGGCGCCCGCCAGACAAGAAAAGGAGTATTCCATGTCAAACCAAACCAATTCCCAGCCTCGAGGAGAGGCGCGCAAGATCGAGACGCGCGGCGGCATCAACGTACGCGACCTGGTGAACGTCGCCGTCTTCACGGTCATCTACCTGATTATCTTCTTCGCCTTCGCAATGGCGGGCATCGTGCCGGTCATGGCCGTGTTCTATCCGCTGCCCATAGCGCTCATAGCCTCCATCCCCAACGCGCTGTTCTACACGCGCGGCGGAAAGTTCGGCCTCGTCACGATTGAAGGCGCGCTCTTGGGCCTCATCCTCTTCCTCACGGGCATGGGCGGCCCGCTCGGCCTGGCGGCGGGCATCGTCTGCGGTCTCGTCGCAGACCTCATCATGAGGTCGGGCGATTACAAGAGCTTCAGCCGCACGCTCGTGGCTCACTGCATCTTCAATCTCTGGATTCTCGGTACCCAGGCGGCCTTGTGGCTGCAGCGCGATGCCTACCTCGAGCCCTTCAGGGCATCGCAGGGCGATGCGTTCATCGACAGCACCATGGCGCTGCTCAGCGGGCCCGTGTTCGCGGTCGAGCTCGTCGGCGTCATAGCCTGCGGAGCCGTAGGCCTCGTCATCGGACGCGCGATCCTGAAGAAGCACTTCGAGCGCGCCGGCGTCGCCTAGGCGGGGCCTTCGATGTGAGAACGACCATGGGACGACCTGCCGCAACACAGCTCCAGACCACGTCGAGGAGCATGCTTGATCTCGACCCGCGCACGAAGCTCTTCGTGCTGCTCGGCATGTGCCTGGTGTTCACGCTGAACGCATACGGCGCGGCGGGCTATGTCCTGCGCGGGCTCATGCTCGCCCTCACTGTCGTGTCGCTCGCCCATGCGGGAGCAAGGAACACGGCGGCGGGCGTCGCCGCCATGGTGCTGGGCGCCTTCACCCTGCAGGAGTTCGGCGAGACGGCGCTTTTCGCCCTCTTCGGCTCGACCAACGTGGCGATGTCGGTCGTGCGCTTCTTCTGCGTGCTAGTCGCCCAGTTCGTCCCGCAGACCATGTACGCCTACTCGATCATCCTGAGCACGAAGGTCGGCGAGTTCATCGCCGCCATGGAGCGCATGCACGTACCCGACGCCATTACGATTCCGCTGGCGGTCATCTTCCGCTTCTTCCCGACGATGGGCGAGGAGCACCGGGACATCCGCGACGCCATGAGGTTGCGCGGCCTCGGCTGGAGAAGCGGGCCGGTCGCCATGGTCGAGTACCGGCTGGTGCCGCTCGTCATCTCGCTCGTGAAGATCGGCGACGAGCTGGCGAGCGCCTGCGCCACGCGCGGCCTCGGGGTTGGGGTGAAACGCACCCATCTGTGCCGCATCGGGATACGCCCCCTCGATGTCGCCTGCATGTTCTTCGTCGGGACGTGCGCGGCTATCACCATCTACCTGAGAATGAACGGAGCCGGATCGTGAGCATGGTCGAGCTGGACAGGGTCACCTTCCGCTATCGGGGCGCCGCCACGGCGAGCCTGGTCGACGTGAGCCTCGATGTCGAACCGGGCGAGGTGGTGGTGCTCTGCGGGGAGTCGGGTTGCGGGAAGACCACGCTCACCCGCATGGTCAACGGCCTCGTGCCCGAGTTCTTCGACGGCGAGCTCTGGGGCCGCATTCTCGTGGACGGCATCGACGTCTCGGAGACGCCGGTCGCCGAGACGGGGCGCAGGGTGGGAAGCGTCTTCCAGAACCCCCGCAGCCAGTTCTTCAACGTGGACAGTACTAGCGAACTAGCCTTCGGCTGCGAGAACATGGGCTGGCCCGAGCCGCAGATCGCCGAGGCAGTCAACGCAGTGACTGGCGACTTCGGGCTCGGCGGCCTGCTCGATCGCAGCCTCTTCAGACTCTCCGGCGGGCAGAAACAGCGCATCGCCTGCGCGAGCGTCTCGGCGTACAACCCCGACGTGCTGGTGCTCGACGAACCCACGTCGAACCTCGACCTGGCCACCATCCGCCAGCTCGCCGACATCGTCGCGCTCTGGAAGGCGGCGGGAAAGACGATTATCGTGGCGGAGCACCGCCTGGCGTACCTGGTGGATGTGGCAGATCGCTTCGTGTACCTGCGCGATGGAGCCATCGCCTGGGAGAAGGGCGCACAGGAGCTCCTTGCGCTCACCGGCACAGAGCTGGAGGAATTCGGCCTGCGCTCGCCGCGCCCCGTGGCGTTCGCAGGCAAAGCCCGTGGCCGCAGTCCGGGCGGCGCTGCGGCGTTGGCACTCGAGATTCAGGGCCTGTCGTTCTCGTACGGTAAGGCGGATGGCGCAGACGGCATCGCGGTTGACGGGCTCGCGATCCCGGCGGGCTCTATCGTGGGCGTCGTGGGGTACAACGGCGCTGGCAAGAGCACTCTGGCGCGCTGCGTCTGCGGGCTCGAGAAGGGAATGCGGGGCACCATTCGCATCGACGGACGCGAGACGACGCGCAGGCAGCGCCTGCGGGAGACCTATCTGGTCATGCAGGACGTCAACCACCAGCTGTTCGCCCCGTCGGTGGAAGAGGAGGTGCTCCTGAGCATGCGCTTCACGCGGCATAGCAGGCGCGGGCGCGACAGCGATACCTACGTGCACGGGATACTGGCGCGGCTCAACCTGGACGGATTGGCCAAGGAACATCCGCTATCGCTTTCTGGCGGGCAGAAGCAGCGCGTCGCCATCGCGGGCGCGCTCGCGGCCGAGCGCAGGATTATCGTGTTCGACGAGCCTACCAGCGGATTGGACCTCAAGCACATGTACCAGACGACCTCGCTTTTGGTCGATCTTGCGAAGAACGGCGTCACCTGCCTGGTCATCACGCACGACCCCGAGCTCATCGCCGTTTGCTGCAACTGGATCGTCACGCTGGATGCCGGTCGCGTTGCGCACGCCGGCGCCTTCGATGCGAAGACTGTGGAGCTGCTGACGGCGTTCTTCGGCGCCAGTCCCAAAAGTCAAGGCACCACAGGCATGAAAACTAGGCGGAGTCGCTTTTGAACTGTACCCCGGAACTTGGACTCAAAAATAAAAGTTTGAGTTCCGGAGGTGTGGTTTCTTTATGGGAAGACACGACATCGAAGTCCGCAAAAAGGCGACAGAGTTGATTGATTCGGGATATGGCAAGACGGCCCTTGCCAGCACCCTTGCAATATCGGTCAGCATCGCCGAACATCGGATTCATGCATACAAGGCCGTCGGCGAGGAGGTCTTTCTGGGTATGGGGTCCAAGCACGGAACCTACGACCATGAAACCAGGCCGGCAGCGGTCCCCGACTTCCTCGAGGGCGGGCCGACGAGGCAAGAGGTCATTGCCAAGCACGCAATAGCGGGGCCGACCGCCTTCGAGCGCTGGGCGAAGTCGTATCGGGAGGGCAGCCCCGAGGCGCTTGAGGGCCGGAGCTCTGAAGCAGGGTCATCGAGACTCTCCCGCTCGCCGAACAGGTGCGGGCATCGCTAGATGGCAATGTGCCTGCGCGCGGAAGACGGCGCCGTCATCGCCGACAAGACAGCGCCCAAGGTGATGCACGAGACCGGCATGGGCTGCGGCATACGCCGCGAGACCGATTGCCACAGGCGCAGCCCCTACAAAGACAGCGGGGGCGAGACCTTCGAGAACTGCTGGGGCGCGACTTCTTGGCGGACGGCCCGTGGCAGAAACTGGGGACGGATGCGACCGAGTTCAAGCAGAAGCGGGGCAAGGCTTGCTTTGCGCCCGCCTACGACTTCGGGAGCAAGGAGACGGCCGTCCGGTCGATCTCCCGGCACCCGGACACGGCGCAGCAGAAGGAGACGCTCGACATGCTGGTCCCGTAGATGCTCGAGGGCGCTCATCCGGTCATGCAGTCGGACATGGGGTGGCAGCACCAGCACGATGGCGGATTCTTCGTCAAAGTAAACGATCTTCACAATGTCGCTAGCTGTGCCCATGCTGAAAAATTTTCTTCCTTGCGCCTTATTTCAATTTTACCGCAGCATTTGAGACGTTCGGCGGCAATGAGGCCGCCGAACCACGG
>CAUVMU010000085.1:0-6618 GCA_963552775.1 uncultured Eggerthellaceae bacterium
GCTCTTTTCCCATAATACATACCTTACTGGGAATACGATTAGCGCTAGTAAAGTGCAGATAGCGAGTCCAAAAGCGCTATTCGCTGGGAATACAAAACCTACGACCAGCATCACTATCGAAAGACAAATAGCCACAATATCGAACAACTTCAATCGCTTCTCGTCGAGTGGCATGATGTGCAATCCTCTCAGCTTATCGTATAGTCACTCTATTCGAACGATATGGTTTTTTGACCGTCTTTTTTCTCCTATACGTTGCCCGTTATGCGAAAACCAAGTCGAATAACAGGATTCCATCTTATCACGGGGTAAAGTTGATGGGGGGTCTCAGATTCCTCGATCATGTTCGACATGCCTCGAAATAGGGCATATGTGCTGCCGTTGGCGATCAGGGGGTGCGGACAAAAACTTGGACCACATTGGAGGTCCAAAAGGAGTCCGCATGTTCACTGATGAGGACCGCGAGCGCGCTCTGAAAGCACTAGCCGCGCACAGTTCTACACCGTGAACACGACGAGCGAAGTAGCATTCGGTGCGAGAACCTGGGCATGCCCCGCGAGCGGATCGTCGAGCGCATACAGGCTGCTCGCCTGCCGGGAAGTGTGGCGGGGGAGTGCTATACTGCCGAAAAACCGAAAGCGAGGACACCGTGATCCTGAAGAAGACCCCTGCGGAAATCGAGGCCATGAAGCGTGCCGGCGAGCTGTCCGCGCGCGTGCTGCGCGAGGTCGGGGCGCGCTGCGTTCCGGGGACGACGACGCTTGAGCTCGACCGCTTCGCCGAGCGCTTCATTCGCCAGGAGGGCGGCACCCCTACGTTCAAAGGCTACGGCGGGTATCCCGCGACGCTCTGCGTTTCCGTGAACGACCAGATCGTTCATGGAATCCCTTCCGCTCATACGGTTCTTTGCGAAGGGGACATCGTTTCGGTCGACACAGGGGCGACCGTCGACGGTTGGGCGGGGGACAACGCCTGGACCTTCGCCGTGGGACGCGTTTCTCCCGTAGCCGAGCGCCTGCTCGAAGTGACGGAGGCGTGTCTGTGGGCGGGCATCGAGGCTGCGGTTCCGGGAGGGCGCATCGGCGATATCGGGCATGCGGTTCAGTCGATTGCGCAGGCGGCGGGCTTCGGCGTGGTCCGCGAGTACACCGGCCACGGTATCGGCCGCGACATGCATGAGGACCCGGCCGTGCCGAACTTCGGGAGGCGCCGTACCGGCGTTCGCCTGGAGCCGGGCATGGTGCTGGCCATCGAGCCCATGATCACCGCCGGCTCGTGGCGCACGCGCACGCTTGAAGACGGGTGGCTGGTGGTCACGCGCGACGGTTCGTTGGCCGCGCATTTCGAGAAGACCGTCGCCATCACCGAAGAAGGTCCCGTGCTCGTATCGGTCGAACCGGGGCGTGTTCGGCCGCTGTAGTCCCGCCTGCGCTCGAGCCCGATTTCCGAGGGGGCGCCGGGCGCCTTCAGCGTTCGCTGCCTTGCGCGAGCTGAAAAGCCGCGCCGTTCGTCCGCTACGCGGTAGACGCCTCGCGCCCTTACCGTCCGCGCCGCGCGAAGCGCCCGAACAAACGGTTGAACAGGTTCGAAACGACCTGCATTTCGGGAATGCGCAGCAATGCGCACAGTCCGAACGTGATGACGAGTCCCACGCTGCCGCATACGACGAGGTGCGCGAGTCCTTCGAGCACTCCCGTGCCCCCGGGCAAAAGGAAGAGCAGTCCCGTACACGCCCCTGCGCCGACGGCGGTCGCCAGAATCGTGCGCAAGGCCGATCCTGCAGCTGCACGCAGGCCGAACGCGCCGATGAAGCGCCGCAGGACAACGGTCAGGACGATGCAGCATGTCGAGTAGTAAACCAGGTCGGCCAAGGGAACCCCGGCAAGCCCGAAGGCGCCGGGCGCGCACAGCAGGGCGTACAGGGCGCATTGGATTGCGACCATAACTGTGCTGACCAGTGCGAATACCAAGAACTTACGAATGGACGCGAACACGTTGTACAGCAGCATGAGTACCGAGTAGAACGGCAGGCTCACCACCCACAACGCCAGGATGGAGGCTACGTAGGCGACGTCTGCAGCGCTGAACTCGCCGATATGGAACAGCTCCATGAGAGGGGAGGAGAGGGCTCCCATAACGCCCGCGAGCGGGATGACGAGCAGCAGCGTTCCGGCTATGCCCGTATGCACGTGTGCGCGCAGTAGCGACCAGTCACCCTTGGCGACCGCCTCGCTCATCTCGGTGAACAGCGCGCGCGAAAGCGATACCGCCACCACGCCGTAGGGGAGCTGGTACCACGTCCAGGCGTAGGCGAGCGTCGAGGGAGCGTTGTCGCCGACCTGCAGCGAGAATGCGGTGCGGCACGAGAACGCCACCATGGTGCCGACGACGTACACGAGCGTGGGCGCCGCGATCTTCAGTGCTTCGATGAGGGCGGGGTCGTGCACGTCGATGCGCGGGCTCCACGTGAACCCAAGCTTGATGAGGGCTGGGATCTGGATGGCGAACTGAGCGGCCACGCCGAGCGTCGTCCCTACGGCCAAAACGACGATGGCGAGCTCGTAGTCGATTGAAGAGAGCGGCACGAACGCGAGCAGCGACGCGATGACCACCACGTTGTTGAGCGCCGGGGCGATGGAGGGCAGGAAGTAGACGCGGTTCGCGTTCAAAAGACCGGTGATGATGCCGCCGATGCCGTAGAAGACGATCTGCGCGCCGAATATGCGGAAGAACTGCACTGCGCGCTCGGTCACCTCGGCCGAGTAGTCCTTCGTGAACGTCTGCGTGAAGATGACCTGGGGAGCGAACACGGTCGCCAGGATTGCGAGCACACCCAGCACGATGACGGCGAGGTTCAGCAGATTGCAGGCGAAGCGATTGCCGCCCTCGGTGCCGAAACGTTCCTTCTGGGACAGGTACACCGGTAGGAAGGCGGCCGCCAAAAGCCCGCCCGCCACCAGCTCGTAGATGACGTTGGGCATGCTGTTGGCGATCTGGTACGACGAGGTCATGAGCGTGTTGCCCAACGCGAACGCCATGGCTCCAGTGCGTACCAGGCCGGTCGCGCGCGACCCGAGGGTCGCCACGGACATCAGCGCGGTGGAGCGTGCAACGGAGGCGTTCCCGCTCGTATCGCTCAAAGTGCCTCCTTGTATCGGGGTACGGACGGCTGCGTGTCGTGTCGATGCGATGATGCCCGCCAGCGGTGCAAACCGAAAGTCTATAATGAAGGAACCCGAAATACGGGCGTTGAAATTCACCTAATCAACGGAGAAAAGGTACCTGAGACTATGCGTATCCTCATTGTGGGAAACAGGCGCAATCCGGCCGCAGTCGACGCGCTCTACCAGCTGCTCGCCTACTTCCAATCGCAGGGGATCGAGGCGGTCGTGCTCGATGTGACCGACATTCCCGATTCCTCGTTCGTCTACTCCGGTCACGCGCTCGCCACGATCGATGAGCGTCTTGCGGGCTCCTTCGACCTTGCCATCACGCTTGGTGGAGACGGGACCATCCTGCACTCGGCGCGCATCACCACGCTGCTCGACGTGCCTATACTGGGAATCAACTTCGGCCATTTGGGTTTTCTCTGCAACCGGTGCGACGACGGCGTCATCGCGGCGGTCGCTGCGGCGCTCGCAGGCGAGGCGTCCATCGAGCAGCGTATGACGCTGCGCATCGACGTGGTCTGCGAGGGCGATGGTGATTCGGAGGCCGGCTCCGATGCGCCTCGCGGGCTTGATGTCGGCAACGGGGGGGAGGGCGCCTCGCTCTCAGCCCCGGCAGCCGGCAACGCCTCCGCGCGCTCGTTCTTCGCGGTCAACGAAATCGCGGTCGCACGCGGGGCTCTCGGGCACATCGTGCACTTCAACATCGATATCTCGGGTGATCGGGTGGCCGGCATGCGCGGCGACGGCTTGGTCGTGGCCACGGCGACCGGCTCGACCGCCTATGCGCTCTCGGCGGGCGGCCCGCTCGTGGCGCCGGGGTTCAGGGGCATGCTCGTCGTTCCCATCGCACCGCATACGCTGAACTCGCGGGCCATCGCAACGGAGCACCACGACGTGGTCGAGGTTCTTCTGCCTGCGGAGAGGACCAACCGCGGCGAGGTGTCGTTTTTCGCCGACGGGGACGTCATATCGTTCGACCGCCACGTCGAGCGCGTGCTCGTGCGCGTAGGGGATACGCCGTTGCGCCTGATGAAATACGGTGACAACGGGTTCTACCGCCGGCTTTCGCGGACGTTCTTCGACGGGGAATAGGCGATAACCGTACGTATCCGTCACCTCTCGACGCATTCGCCGATTCTCATGGCGTACCCGGGTGACGAAGATGTTCCTCGACTGCCCGGAGCGAACCAGATGCGCATGCCACCGTCAGATACACGGCGAGATGTTCCTCGACTGCCCGGAGCGAACGCTCGTGGAACTGCCTGCGGAAGAGTTCTAAGCTGTTCTTCCGACTCATCGGAAGCTGTTTTATCCAAGCCAGGCTTCCACGGCTGATTCGGCCGCCAAGCGCTCTATCTCACGTTCGCGAGCCAAACGTGCTCTTTGTCCGCGCAGGCAGGCTTGTTCTGAGCCATGACCCCGACGATAGCGTGCGGAATGTAGGGTTCTTCCAGATATGCTATCTCAGAGGCGCTCAGTTTCAGGTCGACTGCGGCGACCGCTCCGTCCACGTGGCGCGGTCTCGTTGCTCCGACTACGGGGGAGGTGGTCTTCGTCAGGAGCCAGGCGAGCGACACCTCGGTCATCGTGACCCCGCGGGAATCGGCAATCTCGGCGACGCGCTCGATCACGCACGCGTCCGCCTCGGCGGTCGCGTCGTACTTGAGCTTGGCGTAAGAGTCCTCCTCGAGCCGCCTGCTCGTCTCGCCCGGCCGGCGCGAAAGACGTCCGCTTGCAAGGGCGCTGTACGGCGTGAGCGCGACTCCTTCCTCCGCGCAGCATGGCGCCATCTCGCGCTCGTCCTCGCGGAACACCAGATTCATGTGGTTCTGCACGCTCACGAACTTCGGAAAGCCCTCGCGCTCGGCCAGCGCGCTCGCCTTGACCAGCTGCCAGGCGTACGCGTTCGCGATTCCAATACAGCGCGCCTTCCCGCTGCCCACCACTCGCGCCAGCCCCTCCATCACATCATAGAGCGGCGTATTGTAGTCCCACATGTGGTAGATGTACAGATCGACGTGGTCCATGCCCAGGTGCGCAAGGCTCGCGTCGATGCTGCGCGAGATGTGCTCCTGGCCGCTGATGCCCGACCCGATCTCGTCGGCTGTGCGCGGCAGGAACTTCGTGGCCACGACCATCTCGTCTCGGCGGGCGAAGTCGCGCAAGGCGCGGCCAAGGTATTCCTCGGACGTGCCCCCTTGATAGGCGATCGCCGTGTCGAAGAAATTCACGCCCGCGTCGAGCGCCCGCTTCACTATCTTGCGCGTGGCGTCTTCGTCGACCGTCCACGAGTGCTGCCCCGCCTGCGGGTCGCCGAACCCCATGCACCCTAGGCAGACGCGCGATACCTTAAGGTCGCTGGTTCCTAGTTTCACGTATTCCATAGAGCCCTCCTGCGCAGCTGCGTTTCGTTATCGGTTCATCTTTGCAGTTCCCGAGCGTACCACCGATGTTTTCTATCGTGTAGCTCATCGCGCACGTCATCGTGCAGACGATAGGCGGAGCACCGGCATCGCACCTTTGCCCTTCTTCATTTCGATGCTCCCGTTTCGTTTTTGCTTGCCGTTCTATCGCTCATATGAAGGGCGGCAATCGTCCTTCCATTTAGTCAGCGGATGGTTTTCCTGCTGTTCAAAGTCGATTCTGAACCTTAAACTTTGGTTTAAGTCAAGATACTTAATTGAATTTATAGAAGATTCTTCATAAACCCGTGGTATCATGCAGCGAAGCAAAATGAAAGAGGGGGTCATGGAGAAGATTTATACCATAGGCGAGGCGGCTGCCGAACTGGGCATGCCGGCGTCCACCATACGCTTCTACGACAAGAACGGGCTGTTTCCCGACGTGGCGCGCAGCCAAGGCGGTATCCGCGTATTCACCGAGGACGACCTGGAGTGGGCGCGTTTCATCGAACGCTTGAAGGTTTCCGGCATGCCTATCAAGGAGATTCGCGCCTATATCGACCTGTACCGACAGGGCGACTCCACCATCGCCGAGCGCCGCCGCATCGTCGAGGAACGCAGAGAGGCCATCCTCGAACAGCTCGAAGACCTCAAGCTCGCACTCGACTTCATCACCTACAAGTGCTGGTTCTACGAGGTGGCCGAGAAGTCCGGCACATGCGAGATGCCTAAGAACATGCCTGAAGACCAACTGCCCGCTGACATCCGCCGTATCAAGGCGAAATGCCGCATCAACCGTTACTAGCGTGGAAGGGCTGTCCATGGACGAGAAAGAAGCAGTCGCCACGCACGGCGAAGTGCGCGAGCAGCCGGTGACGCTCATCGAGCTCTTCTACGACCTGGTGTACGTCTACGCCATTGCCGAGATGACAGGCATATTCCACGGTACCGAGCTCGAGCCGTTCGCGGTTTTCCGCTATTTCGTGGCGTCGTTCGCCGTGCTGCAGGCGTGGATGTACATGACCAACTACGTCAACCGGTTCGGG
>CAUVMU010000086.1:0-6592 GCA_963552775.1 uncultured Eggerthellaceae bacterium
TATTCTATTTTTTAAATAATTCGACCATGCTCAAAGCGGTTAGGCAGGAGGCGTCGGCGGCGCGGGCGGGCGTTCCCCTCGTGGCGGGTCGACGAAGCCCTCGCTGAACGAGCTGGGAAGCACCACCGTTCCACCCGAGCTCTTCACGCTCTCGTAGGCCAGGTGCATCGTTCGCAGGCGCATAGCCACGTCGTTGTCCCGATAAGCCTCGGATGCATCGGCGAGCATGTCGGAGATGTCCTTTTCCGCCTCGGCGAGCACCATGCGCGCCTCTTTTTCGCGCTCCGCAATCGCCTCGCGCGACATGGCCTCCTGAAGCTCCTTGGGGACCACGATGTCGCGGATCTCCACGCCGATGATGTCGATGCCCCAAGGCGAGAGTTTCTTCTCGATCTCGTCCTTCAGCTCGTCGTCGATCTGGTCGCGCCGCGTGGCGACCTCCGCCACCGAGTTGCGCCCAATCGCCTTGCGCATCGCGGTCTGGGCGACCCACGACACGGCCGACGCGTAATCCTCCACTTCGGTCGCCGCCTTCTCGGGGCTGAACACCATCCAGAACAGGACCGCATCGACGTTTATGGGAACCAGGTCGCGCGTGAGGGTTTCCTCGGCCCCGAAGTACGTGGCAGCGACCCGCTGGTCAACGCGCAGCGTGTAGAACTCGATGAGCGGGACGGTGAACACCACGCCCGGCCCCGACGTGCGGTTGTACTTGCCCAAACGCAGGATGACGGCCCGCTCCCACTGCAGCACGATATGGATGGACGACGCGGCGAACCAGCCCACGAAAACAGCCCCTATCAGAGCGGCGAGCCCCACGGTACCCGTTACGGCGTAAGAGACGACAACCGTGAGCGCGAACCCCGCAGCGAACATGGCGGCTGCGAAAACGGCCGCCCCGCTGCGCGACGTGCGCGGCTTGGCTATGTTAGGAGGTAACCCGTCTCGATTCTTGAATGCGGCCGAAGTCGATGATCTGCTCCCGCCCCGAACCTTGGACTTGGCTTCGCCGTGCACCCTCATCGTTTTCTCCTTCGTCCCCGTTTGCGCGGTTGTCGGCAAGAACCTCGTAAAACACCTGTTCAACATCATCGAGGGACATACCCAGCTCAAGGCACCGCTGGAAGTACTCCCTCGTCACGTTCACCGCCGTGAGCGACGCGCTCACGCCCGGCCGGCCGCTCGCATCGCACACGAAGGCCCCTTGGCGGCGTTTCGACTCGATATAGCCGTCGGCCTCGAGGCTTTGGTACACCTTGCTGACCGTGTTGTAGTTGACCTCGATCTCGGCCGCAAGCCCGCGCACCGTAGGGAGCTTGTCGCCCGCCTTGTAGTACCCGGACGTGATGAGGTAGATGAAGCGGTTCTTCATCTGCACCCACAAAGGGATACTGCTGCTGTCGTTCAAGTCGAATAAGGACATGGTCACTCCTCGAGCCTAATCGGGGCACCATCGTGCCAGTCGTACGTCTCGATAAGCGGGGCCGTTGTGGCCCCGATGGCAAGCTCCGCCTTCTGTCCGGCTTCCACCATGCCATAACGCAGACCCGCGGAACCGACGAGTACGAGCACGGCGACCAGCGCGAAGGCTGATGGCGCAAGCGGATGCGCCGAAGCGCGACGACGGATCGCCCGAACGAGCACGATACCAGGGAGCACGAGGCCGCAGCCGAAATAACAGAAAAGCCAGACCATCGACAACCGTTCGTCCGCAAACGCGAACGCGGCCCGAGCGGAGACCCGCGCCGTTTCGCTCTCTCCCGTCAAGGAGAGGAAGGCGAACAGCGCCGCAGCGACGATCTCGAGCGCAACGAGACCGCCGTCAACGAACATGAACGCGTCCGACAGGTGCTCCGTCCCTTCATCGGCACCCGCAGAATATGCCGACAGGGCGAGCACCGCACTGCCGCCGGAAAGCGACGACAGCACGAACAGCAACGGGACCAGCGGCGTTGTCCAAAAATCGACTGCGGATATATCAAAGAGCAGCAGGCCCGTATACGTCATGGTCGGAAGCGCAGCCAGGGCGGTCAGCCCTTCGAACGCGAGCACGAGGCGCCGCGGGAGCCCGAGCGCGAAGAACCCCGCGAGTACGGGCACGGTCCCTGCGGCAACGATGAACACCAGCAAGAACGACCCCAACGTCAAAAGCGACCTCGTCGGCAAAGCGAACAAAAACAGCGCTCTATCGGAGAAGCCCAGATCGGCCCACAGGCACACGATGCCGAAGGCGACGAGGCCGAATCCCACCAGAAACGTCTGCGCGCAGGCGCGCGCGAGGGCATCGCCCGCATCGCAACGTGCAGGCTCCTGCTCGGCAAGCACCCCGCCCGAACGCTGCCATCGGACAGCATGCACGATATCGACCAGGGACCCCGCAAGCAAAGCGCCCGACCCCACGCCTCCGCAGAACAGATAGCATATGGAAAAGTCGCTGAACATCGGCCCCCTCGGACAAGCCCCGTGCGCTTCGTCGCAGTGCGGTTACCGTTTAGCCGATGCTGCTTACCGGCGTTTCTTCCGACTGCGCCGCGTGCCCGACCGGCGTCCGGCCGGCTTCTGCGGCCCGCCCGCCTCAGCTTCCTCGGACGCGGCCTCCACCTGCGCTCCGGTATCGTCAGACGACGCGTCCTCGAGCACAGCTTCCGCCTCGTCGTAGCCGATCGCCCGGTCGAAGCTCGCGGCCCTCGCCTGGGCGCTCTTGATCCGAGCAGCCTTTGAGGTGGCGATGGGAGCGCTCGCCCCGCCGCCCGAGCGCTCGAACTCGAAGGCGCCGATTGTGTTGCCGAACTTCTTGACGAGCTTCGCGTAACGCGGCTCGCGCGTCTTCCACAGAGCGAACAGAGGCGTCGCGACGGCTATGGACGAATACGAGCCTGCGATCAGACCGACCACCATGGCGAACGCGAAATCCTTGAGCGTCTCGCCGCCGAAGAACAGCATGGCGATAACCGGGATGAGCGAGGTCAGCGTCGTGTTGATCGTGCGGATGAACACCTGGTTGATGGAGTGGTTCGCCATGGTCATGAACGTGCACTTGATGCTCAGATCGGTCATGTTGTCGTTGATGCGGTGGAACACGACCACGGTATCGTAGAGCGAGTAGCCCAAAATGGTGAGCAGGGCGGCGATGGTGTTGGGGTTCACCTCTCGCCCGACCAATGCGTAGATGCCCATGACGATGATCAGGTCGTGCAGAAGCGACACGATGGCCGTGAATCCCATCTTGTACTCGAACCTGATGGCGATGTAGATGATGATGAGCACGATGGACACGAGGAACGCGATGAGCGACGCGCGGATCACGCTCGCTCCCCAATCGGGGCCGATGGTGGTCACTTCGAAGCTGTCGGTTGCGAGGCCCAGCCTGTCGGACACCTGGTTGGCAGCGGCCGTTGCATCCTGCGCGTCGGTCGTAGTCGTACGGATGAGGAAGCCCTCTTCGCCATCGGAGTACGTGGTCTGGATGACCGCATCGGGCTCGCCCGCCTCCGCGAACGCCGCGCGCATCTCGTCGATGGTCACCTCTCCGGTGTTGTGGAACGAAACCGAGGTGCCGCCCACGAACTCGATGCCGAAATTCAACCCCTTGATGCCTACAACCGCGAACGACGCCACCACGAGCACCGCCGACACGGTGAGGAACACCTTGCGGTAACCCAGGAAGTTGATGTCGTGCTTGATGAAGCGGCCCTTCACGCTGCGGATGGCCTCGGCGACCTTCAGGCCGTTCGCTCCACCGCGCGCTTGGGCGATGCGGTCGGTCTCGGCCGCGTTCATGGCCTCGCCGATCTCGGCCTCACCGGCCGACACGTCCTCGACGGCGCCGAGCGCTGCGTACTGCTCGCTGGCAACCTGGCTGTCGCGCACGCCCCAGAAGCCCGGGTGGCGTGCGATGATGCGCGGGGCGATGAGTCGGATGAGCGGGGCCTTGAACAGCAGCATCATGAGAATATCGCACATGATGCCCAAAGCGAGCGTCAATCCGAAGCCCTTGACCGAGGCCGACGCCAAGAAGAACAGCGACAGAGCGCTGACGAGCGTGACCAGATCGGCGTCGATGGAGGTCTGGATGGCGTGGCGCACGCCCGTGATGGACGCCGCGCGCACGCTGCGGCCCATGCGGATCTCTTCTCGGAACCGCTCTACGGTGAGCACCGACGAGTCGGCCGCCATACCGATGGTGAGCACGATGCCCGCGATGCCGGAAAGCGAGAGACTGAACTGATCGAAACGCGAAAGCGCTGCGAGGATGCCCAGGTAGAGCACCGCGAACACGACCATGGCGCCGGCCGTGATAAGGCCGAGGCCGCGGTAGAAGAACAGCAGGTAGAGCATGACGAGCAGAAGGCCGATGCCCGCGACCACCACACCGGAGCGCAGGGCGTCCTGACCGAGCGTCGGGCCGACGACCTGGCTTTGCGAGTACTCGAAACTTACGGGCAGCGACCCGCTCTCGAGCACCGTCTTGAGAGCCCGCGCGTCGTCGAGCGAATAGCTCCCCGTGATGGATACATGACCGTTGGGAATCTCGGATTGAACGGCAGGGGCCGACTGGACCTCGTTGTCCAAGATGATGACGATTCGACCGTGCGTGCTCACCAACTCGCTTGTAGCCTGAGCGAACGCCTCAGTTCCCGCAGAATCGAGGTCCACGACCACCCGATACGTAGTCGATGTCTCGCTTTCCTTGTCAACGCCCACACGCACGATGTTCTCGCCCGTGGCGATAGGAGTGTACGTACCGTCCTCCACGGTCAGCGTTTCGGTCTGCCCCGAGGGGAACCTGTTCCCAAAGTCGTCGGTAATCGTGCCTTCGGACCCGAAATTGCCCGACTGGATCTTCGCGAGAACCGCCGAGTCGGTGAACGAGTCGAGGCGCGCGAACTCGAGCTTGCCGGTCTTGCCGATGGTGTCGAGCGCCTTCTGCGTGTCGGACAGGCCGGGAATCTGCACGAGAATCTGGTTGTCGCCCTGCACCTGCACCACGGCCTCCGACGCGCCGAGAGCGTTCACGCGGCTCTCGATGATGGCGCGGCTCGTTTCCATGTCCTCGTCGGTAATGGCGCCGCCGTCGGTCGACGACGCCGTGAGCACCACGGACAAGCCTCCCTGGATATCGAGACCCTGGTTGATGCGCTCCGCCGGGGGCGTGAACGCGAATATCGAGGCGATAACCAGGATGGTCGTCACGACCATGAGCCAAATGTTGCGCCGATCGTGCGAAATGCCGACCTTCTTGCGACCTTTCTGCGAAGATGCCATGCCGAATCCTTCTTCCCTGCGCGCGAACACGCACCTACCGTAACGCAAAAATCCTCGAGCCTCGCAGAGCGAGCAGCGCCGCCCAACTTCGCTCGAGTGCAGTAACTGTACTATTTTGCCACAAAATTGCGTCAGTATAACTTACACCCGCAAAGTTCAGCGCTTTTTGTTTGGATCCGAGGATAAACCGGGGCGTTTTCGCTTGGTTTCGTCGGTTGTAGGGAAAGCCTGCCCTAGTAGTCGATCGCCGCAGGCGAGGCCATCCACTCCTCGTAGAAATCCTCGTACGCGTCGGCGACAATCGCCTCGCGCGCACGGCGCATGAGGTCCATGAGGAAGTGCAGGTTGTGCATCGACAGCAGGATTCCGCCGAGCATTTCCTTCTGCTTGATCAAATGCCTCAGGTAGGCCCTTGTGTACTGCCGGCACGTCGGACAGGTGCACGTATGGTCGAGCGGCGTGAAGTCGTGCGCGTACTTCGCATTGCGCAGGTTCATGCGCCCCGTGCTCGAGAACGCCGTACCCATGCGCCCCGTACGCGTGGGCAGCACGCAGTCGAACATGTCCACACCCTCGCGCGCGGCGCGCACGAGGGTGGTGGGGTTTCCCACGCCCATGAGATAGCGCGGCATGTTCTCGGGGAGCGCTCGCGTGACCTGGCCGAGCGTTTCGAACATCACATCGTGCTCCTCGCCGACCGAATAGCCTCCGATGCCGAACCCTTGGAAGCCCTTTCCGCCCGAGGAGCGACTTTCGCGGTCTATCTCCACGAGGCGGCGCGCGCTCTCAAGGCGCAGATCGAGGAACATGCCGCCTTGCGCGATTGCGAACAGCGCCTGGTCGGAGCGCGTGTGGGCGTCGCAACACCGGCGCGCCCACTCCCACGAGAGCTGCGTCGAGGCGCGCACGTCCTCCTTTTTCGCCGGGTAGCCGACGCACTGGTCGAGCTGCATGCAGATATCAGCGCCGATGCGCTGCTGGATGTCCATGTTGGTCTCGGGCGTCCAGCGATGGCGGCTGCCGTCGTAGTCGCGCGCCTGGAAGCTCACGCCGTCGGGGTCGACCTTCATCATATGGTCGAGGCTGAACAGCTGGAACCCGCCCGAATCGGTGAGCATGGGGCCGTCGTAGTTCATGAACTTCTGGACGCCGCCCGCCTCCTCGATGATATCGACGCCGGGACGCATGTACAAATGGTACGTGTTTGCGAGCACAACCTGCGATTTCAGCTCGTGCAGCTCGTCTGCGGTGATGCCCTTGACCGTGGCGTGCGTTCCCACGGGCATGAACAGAGGCGTCTGGAACGTGCCGTGCGCCGTCTCGTAGC
>CAUVMU010000087.1:0-6579 GCA_963552775.1 uncultured Eggerthellaceae bacterium
GCCCGGGCGCACGCTCGGTTCTCGCGCCGAAACCTATACACAATCCCGATTTCTGTCCACGACCTATACACAATCCCGATTTTTGGCCACGGGAACCTGCCACGACTCAGCAACGCCACGAGCGGATGCCGACAGGACGGGAGGGCGCCGGGCAAACGCAAGCGGGCCGACGAAGGCAACGCAGAGCGGCCGTCCGATGCACTGCAAGGCAATCGAATCACGCTCCCGCACCGAGAATCCAAACATGAACTGGGTGATGGGTTTTCTGCCTATCGTCTAGAATCGGGAGGCGCGGTGACCTTTGTTTCCGCTGACGCCGAACGGCTGTCCTAGACCCGGCCTGCCCCGCGCCGGCCTCTCCGGCCGATGGCGCGCCGATGGCCTGCCCCGCGCCGGCCTCTCCGGCCGATGGCGCGCCGATGATCTAGCAAGGATCCCGGGGCTTGCCGTGCGGGCCGACGCAACCGCATTGTAGAGACGTCGGGAAACCCTGACAGCCTATAACAGCCGCACCGGATCCGCCGGCGCTCAGCACCAGGCGCATCCTCGAGCCATGCGGCGTCTGGCGCTCCAAAATAGGGGGAAGCAAATCAAAGTCCTATAACCCGTTTCGCCCGTTTCGCATTGGTAACTTTGCAAAGTGACCGCAACGGTTGTGGAGTGACCGTGTTTCCCGAGGTAAGCGCAACGATGCGAGGGTGATTCCACGACGGTTTCGGTTCGATTGCCTGGGAATACCGCGGTTTCGGCGCGTTGCGGTTAGTTTGAGGGCATGCTCGCGCAAGCCTCCGGAGGGAGGCTTCCAGACTAGGCGCAACGCCTCTCTACGCGCCTGCCGCTACTTTAGCCGGGTCAGCGGAGGCTCCCCGCGCTTGGCGCGCTCGATGTCGAGGACCTCGGGCTTGAGCATCGGCTCGTCGCGGCCGACCTCGTGGATGCCGAGCGCGTCGAGCAGGTCGTCGGCGTCGCCCCCGTAAACGAAGCGCAGCATCTGGATCGGCGGCTTGCCGCCGAGGGCGGCGCGCGGGTTCGAGTCCACGTGGCTCATGGGCACGGCCATGTCGGCGGGCGCGAGCTCGTCGAAGACGAACATGCCCTTCTCGAGGAGCCGGCGGATTTCAGTGCGGTTCTTCTCGCACCCCGCTTTCTGCTGGGATTGGCGCGGGTCGCAGTAGCACAGGCGGGTCTCCGGCTCGCCGCCGACGACGCGCTCGCCGAGGATCTCGCCGATGCCGTCCTCGTCGGCGAGCTCGTCGCCGTTGTCTGTGAGCCCCACGCGCATCCACTCGGCGAACATGCGCCCCGGCATGACCGGCTTGGCATCGCCGAGCGCCTTCTTCACGCTGCCGCAGTCGTGGGCCGCCACCAGCAGCGCCGGCTGCACGTGGCACGGCAGGCTGTGCAGCGTCAGCGCCGCCTGCCTGTCCGCGTTGCGCCCGATCGCGCTGCCGAGCTCGGTGCGGGCGTCCTCGAGCTCGTCGGGGAGCTTGTCGAACTCGTCGTGGCTGCGCTTCTTGGAGCGCGGCGCCGATTTGCGCGCGGCCCTCTTCCTTCGCGGCTCGAAGCCGACCTTGCGCTCGAGCTCGATGTGGGCGAGGCCCCCGTAGCCGGCGTCGGTCCCGCGGTAGATGGTGGACTGGCCGACGCCGACGACGTCGCCGTAGAGCACGGATATCTCGTAGGGCGACAGCCCCCGCGACTCGCCGTCCTTGATGTAGGGCAGCGCGACTTCGGCCCGCTCCGGGTCCATGTCGATGCCCTTGCGCGACTCGCTGCGGCGCTCGTCGCTCGCCTTCTGCGCCGCCTCGGCGTCGTAGACGCAGCGGTTCGCGCGGTTGCAGCCGTAGCGGTTCTTGCGGCGCCCGTTGCAAACCCAGGGCGCCTTGGACATGCGGTCGCATCCCGCCTGCCCGGCGTGCGCCTTGCACTCGTCGCGGCAATCCCGCGCATCGCACCCGGAGCAGTGCGCTCCCTCGCGAACGCGCTCGGCGCAGACGCCCGCGCGCTTGCACCGGCTCCTGTCGCGGCATGCCGCCTTGCGGGCCTTGAACGACCGCACGTGCCTGTTCTCGCGGACCTCCCTGGATATGGTCGAGGGGTTCCTGCCGGTCAGCCTGGCTATCGCGCGGAACGAGTCGCCCCGGTCCGGCCCCTCTTCGATCTCCTTCCCTTCCCTCAGGGTCAACTGCTCGTATTCTTTGTCCATGGCTCTTTCCTATCTGCTATGGACGGCAAGGTTCGGCGACTATGCACCATAGCTGGAAAGGGCCTTCTTGTTAATGGCGGCAAACGCTCGGGCCAAAGGGCCCTCGTGTTTGCCGGGGCTCGCACCCCATCTGACTTGCAGACTTACCGCAACCGTTGCGCCTAGTCTGCAAGGTTGCGGTAAGCGTTGCGTTGAGTATGGAAAGTTAGGCTCCCGCCCTTCACGCGTTCTCCCGCATCCTGTTTGCGACTATTTTGCGGAGGTGCCTTGCGCGCGGCGTTCAGTATCGGTAAACTATCTGCGCACGTTGCAACACAGCGCATCCGGTCGCTTGGCTCAGCGGGAGAGCATCGCCTTCACACGGCGGGGGTCACAGGTTCAAATCCTGTAGCGACCACCATGAAAGACCAGGCCAGCCGCTTATCGGCTGGCCTGTTTCACGTTAACGGCCCCCGATGCGGCGCATCGAAGCCAGTGCGCCCCGATTGCTCCGGAGTGCCGCCGATTGCGGAAGGACCGTGCCCGTGATACTGCAGCTCGAACAACTCTCGAAATCGTTCGGAGGCCGCACGCTGTTTTCCGGCGTCAATTTTCGTCTGGAGAAATTCGACCGGCTTGCCCTCGTGGGTCCGAACGGCGCGGGCAAGACCACCATGCTGCGCATTATCTCGGGCCAGGAGGACGCCGACACGGGACGCGTTGCCCTGGCGAAGGGCGCGCAGCTCGGTTACCTCGAGCAGGAGGCCATCGAGATGGGGGAGAGCCCCCTGTTCGAGGAGGTCATGTCCTCCCAGATCGAGGTCATCGAGGCCGAGCGGCGCCTCCATCGCCTCGAGTCGGAGCTCGGGGAGAACCCCACCGATCGGCAACTCGCTGCAGCCGGTCGCGCTCGCGACGCCTACGAGATGCTCGGGGGCTATACGATTGAGGCGAAAGTGCGCTCCGTTCTGTTCGGCCTGGGGTTCAAGGAAGGCGACCTCGCCCGCTCGACCGCGGAGTTCTCGGGCGGCTGGCAGATGCGCATCGCGCTCGCGAAGCTGCTCGTGCGTAATCCTGAAGTGCTCCTGCTCGACGAGCCGACCAACCATCTCGACCTGGAAAGCGTGAAGTGGCTCGAGGGGTTCTTGCGCTCCTACGCCGGGAGCATCGTCGTGGTCAGCCATGACCGCGACTTCATGGACAACATGGTGGACCGCGTCGCCGAAATCGACAACGGTCAGGTCGTGCTGTACAAGGGCAACTACTCGGCCTATCTGCGTGCCCACGACGAGCGCATCGAGCGTTTGCGCGCCGAACAGAAGCAGCAGTTCGAGGAGATAGCCCGCCTCGAGGCGTTCGTCGAGAAATTCCGCTACAAGGCGACGAAAGCCAAGCAGGCCCAGGACCGCGAGCGCAAGCTCGAGCGCATCCGCGAGAACCTCGTGGTCATTCCCGAGCAGCGGAAAACGGTGCGCTTCAACTTCAAGCAGCCTGCGCGCACAGGCGACGAGGTCGTACGCGCCCGCGGCCTGTCGAAGAGCTACGGAGCGCATACGGTGTACCGCGACCTCGACTTCAACCTGTACCGCGGCCAGAAGGTGGCGCTCGTGGGGCCTAACGGCGCCGGAAAATCGACGCTGCTCAAGATGGTCGCTGGGGTACTCGCCCCCGATTCCGGCACGATAACGTACGGTACGGGCGTGTCGAAAACCTACTACGCCCAACACCAGCTCGAAGAGCTGAACTCGGGAAACACCGTATTCGAAGAGCTCGACCGCACGGCGCCAGGCTGGACTGTCGCTCAAGTGCGCACGTTGCTCGGCGCGTTTTTGTTCGTCGGCGACGACGTGGACAAGAAGGTGAGCGTGCTCTCGGGCGGGGAGAAGAGCCGCTTGGCCTTGGCGAAGATGCTCGTGGCTCCCCGCCCGCTTCTGTGTCTCGACGAGCCGACGAATCATTTGGATATCGCGAGCGCCGACATCCTCGAGCAGGCGCTTCGGCATTTCGAGGGAACGATCCTGCTCATCACGCATGATCGCCATCTCATCCGCAACGTGGCGAACCGTATCGTGGAGATCGTGGATGGTCGGGTGACCGATTACGACGGAGACTACGACTACTACCTGTACAAGACCGGCCAGGCCGGTGGCGAGGGCCTGGCCGCCGCGACGGCGTCGGCACAGCCCGTACGCACCCTGCGCGCGTCCGGGACGAAAGGTTCGTTCGCATCGGCGCCCGCGTCCGCCTCCGCACCGACGCAGGCCAAAAAACCTGCGAGCGCTGATAAGAGCGCATCGGGCCATAAGACCAAGGAGCAGCGCCGTCGTGAGGCCGAGGCGCGCAACCGCGCATACGCTGCGCTCAAGAACCATCGCAAGCGCATAGCCGAGCTCGACCGGCAGCTCGAGCGCGACAACGCGCGCATGGCCGAGCTGCTGGAAAAGCTCGCCGATCCCGCCTTCTACATCAACGAGGGCACGACCTCCGATGCCGTAGCCGAGCACGCCGAGCTCAAGGCGCGCATCGCGCAGGCCGAGGAGGAATGGTTCTCCTTGAACGAGGAGATGGAAGAGGAAATGGCGCGTCAGCAGGACGGGAGCGAGCGATGCTCGGCATCGTCCTCGTAGAGCCCGAAATCCCCCAGAACACGGGCAACATCGCCCGCACCTGCGCCTGTACGGGAGCGCGGCTGCACCTCGTCGAGCCGATGGGCTTTTGCCTGTCGCAACGCAACCTGCAGCGCGCGGGGTGCGACTACTGGGACGAAGTCGACATCGTGAAATGGCCGTGCCTCGACGCCTTTCTCGAGGTGCACGGTACAGGCGAGCTCCATCTGTTCACAGGGCGCGCGCAGCGCAACTACACCGAGGCGGCTTACGGTGCGGACGCCCTGCTCGTGTTCGGTCGCGAAAGCCGCGGCCTCGACGAGGCGCTGCTCTCCGCTCACGCCGACCGGTGCGTGCGCATTCCCATGTGCGCCGGCCGACGCAGTTTGAACCTGTCGAACGCCGCAGCCGCCGCCGTATACGAGGCGCTGCGCCAGCAGTGCTTCGTTGGGCTCGTGTAGGCGGCCCGCATTTGCTGCGTGATTTGCCCCTCGGTCGTTCTTGGGCTCTCGGCTGCCCCGTATGTGCCGTGAGACGCAGCTTGATGAAGACTCCAGGGCTTTTGCGCTCCGCTTCGCGCTGTGACAGGCTTTTCGGGCTCGCAAACGCGCTCTCTTATGAACAAGCCTGTGAACAGGAAAAACGAAAATCTCATTGATTTTATGCTATAGAATCGATGCGTAAAACGTCCTAGAATTTCCTTGGCAAGCGAATCTCCGTGTGCTTCGACATCGTTGCGACCTCGTTCCTCTTTCCCCGTCGAGGCGTCACCCAATGACGCTTGCCCGACGACAATCGAATAGACGCTCTTGAAAGGGGAGGTGCCATGAATGTGAGAAGAGGCGCTCTCGGCACGACGTGCGCTCTTGCAATGGTAGCGAGCTTGGGGGCTTTCGCGGCAACGGGGTGGGCCGATGTTTCCCCTGCGACTTACGACTACGAGCCCACGCTCTTGGGGAACAGCTCTTACACGAACCAGGACGACGCGCGCAACGCGTTCACTGTAGAGGGGACTGGCTACCTGTCCGCTATAGCGAGCCAGAACGCCGACACGGTCGCCGAGGCGCGCAGTCAGAAGCTTGCGATCGGCCAGGACGGCGAGGGGGTCAACCCCATCCTGGTCATGAACAATACGGGCAAGGAAATCGTCGGTTTCACGTACAAGGATACGAACGATTCGTCCTACCGGGCAAACCTGCTGTCGTCCGCCTTTGGGAACGGCGCGAAGCTCGGCTGGTTCTGGAAGACCGTGTACGACGAAGCCGGCTTCGAGAACTCTGCGGGCGCATCGTACGCCATGCCCGTGAACTACACGTTCGAGCTGACGTTCTCGGATGGCGAGACGACTGAACTGCACAACGTGAACCTCAACGGCGTGCGCACACTAGAGTTCTGCTATTCTGCGGACTACGACGTGTTCTACCTGAATCGGACGACCATCACCAACCACACGCCGAACCGTTCCCTCTACTACGAGGTGAGTCTGCGCGAAGACGTGGAAAGCGGAGCGTACACGGCCGAGCAGATCGACCAGCATATCAACAGTTCGGCGGCTCTCGGTACGCGGATGTTCACCGAAGCGCGCGGCCAGGCGTGGATGCATGCCGGACACGGTGCGCTGCCGACCTTCGAGGATTACGGAAGCGAGACCATGCTTCTCGGCGAGCCGACAGGTGATTTCGCTACGGCAGTCTACCAGAAGCTTTACTGGAACAGTGACAATTTGATCTGGCGCGGCTGGAACAACGATCTGAAGTAAGAGGCCCATATGCAGGACCGAAGCGCCCG
>CAUVMU010000088.1:0-6552 GCA_963552775.1 uncultured Eggerthellaceae bacterium
CTGCAGAACGACGACGTCAACATCATTGCCCAGCGCGGAGCATTCAGCGTGATCGAATGGAAACGCGACCTGTCCGTCAATCCCTACACCGCCCAGACCGCCTACTTCGCATCCGAGATGAACGTGCGCCGTCGCCAGGTCATGTGCAGCTTGGAGCAGTCGCCGGTAACCGTGCAGGCGGGCGCCATGCAGTGGACCGTCGGCAACGTCGAGGCAACCACGGGCGTAAAGGGAGTCGGCGACTTCTTCGGCAAAGCCGTGCGCGGGGCCGTCACGAAGGAAAGCGCCATCAAGCCCGAGTACGTCGGCACCGGCATGCTCGTACTCGAACCCACCTACAAGTACATTATCTTGCTCGATGTGGCCGAATGGGGAGGCAGCGTCGTGCTCGATGACGGGCTGTTTTTGGCCTGCCACTCCTCCCTCAAGCACCAGGCCATCATGCGCAGCAACATCTCGTCTGCCGTAGCCGGCGGCGAGGGTCTGTTCAACCTGGCGCTGAACGGACAGGGCGTCGTGGCGCTCGAGTCGCCCTGCCCCCAGGAAGAGCTTATCGAGGTGACGCTCGACAACGACCAGCTCAAAATCGACGGCAACATGGCGCTGGCCTGGTCATCATCGCTGCAGTTCACGGTCGAGCGCTCCGGCAAGTCGCTGCTGGGATCGGCCGCTTCGGGCGAAGGCCTGGTCAACGTGTACCGCGGCTCGGGCAAGGTTATCATGTCGCCCACCGTGTACACGTCGCTTATGGCACCGGCGGGCACGAACCTGTAGACCGCAAGCCGCCCGCCCGCAAGCGCATTGCGCAGTGCGGGCGGGCGGGCGGGTGGGCGTTGCGGGACGCGATTCGATGCTACGCGAGCGCCTGGCCGAGCATCCAGATGTTCTTGGACAGCTGAGCGATCAGCTCGTCCATGGCGGCGGAGATCAAATCGACCCCCTCTTTCTCCGCAGCGGCCTTCACGTCCTTGACGCGGGCGAGCAGGCTCTCGTAGTCGGCCTTGACCGAGGCGAACACGTCGCGCACGGCAACAAGCTCTTCAGGGGCCTCCTCGATGGAAGCCAGCTCGAGGAAGTGCGCCATCGAGGCAGCCGGCTTTCCACCGATCATGAGGATCTTCTCGGCGATTTCGTCGACGTTGTCGTTCGCCTCGTCGTAAAGCTCTTCGAGCTGGGCATGAGTTGCGAAGAAGGCATGCCCCTTCACGTACCAATGGTAGGTCTGCAGCTTGTGCGCGAGCACGACGTAGTCGGACAGCAGGGCGTTCATTTTCTCATTCAACATGATGCTTCCTTTCCGGCTCGAGGGACGACCCCTCATGTTCAACCTGTTCCTGACAGGTACGGCACAACCCTTGCACGGTCAGCTTGTAGGACGTAGCGACTCCAGGCAATCCCGCTCCGAACAGCTGCGCGAAGTCGAACGCGGCGGGAACCTCCACGTCTTCCACCTTGCCGCATCTTGTGCACCTGAAATGCTGGTGCTCCGAAACACGGCCGTCGAACCGAGCGGTTCCATCGCCGGCATCGACAACCCGCACAGCTCCCGATTCGCCGAGCTGCATGAGGTTGCGGTAGACCGTCCCTAAGCTTATCTGAGGAAATTCTGGAAGAACTCCCAAATAAACCTCGTGAGCTGTGGGATGGTCGCATCGGCCCTCGACGAACCTCTTGATCGCTTCCCGTTGCTTGCTGTGCCTCATTGCTTTTCCTTATCAGTAACAATTACTGTTATTATTTATAGCAGCCGGAAAGACTCCTTGCAAGGGAATCCGAGAAGTTCGCAATTCCTCCATACCTACGGAAAACGGACGCGACGCGTTATCTCCCCAGCTGCGTTCTGAGAGCATTTTCCTCGCGGACGGACATCCGCTCATGCAAAGCGCGAAACGAATCGAGATGGGCTGCCGATGGGCGCTCAGCATCAGGGACGGGCCATCGAAAGCGACGTTCGACGATTGTCAGTCCTCACGCCGGGATCACAGTCGGATGCTTAGCTCGCCCGCTGTTCGACGCGCGTGATGGAGAGGACGCGCAGCCCCACGTCCGCGACGCCGACAGCGCCACCCGAGGCATCACCGTGCACCATCCTTTGCTCGAGGCACGCGCGCAGCAGCGCATCGGGACGAAGGCTGCCGCTCTCCTTGGCCTCCAAGGCAAAACGCCAGAGGTCGCTTGGCACGCTCGCGGCCGCGCCCGCCTCCGCGCCCGTCGACGACGCCGCATCCGGTCTCGGTGCACCCGCCACGCCCGGCGCACCCGGCGCACCCGGTCCCGGCGCACCCGCCGGCGTTGCGCCGCGCACGACCGGGGAAAAGCCCTCGATTAGGAAATCGGCCACGTACAGCACCTTCTCCTTGCGCTTGCGCACAACCGTGACGTTCTCGGGGACGAGCACCGCGGCAACCGGGTGCGAGAAGCGCACCTCGTAGACGCTCAACGGGAACGCCACGCTCGCCGCGCGGGCATTCGACTCGATGTAGGCGCACTCCTGCACCATGAGGTCGGGCACGCTCGCCCGCTGCAGCGCCTCGAGCGCGCGCACCGGCGGCACGTACTCCGTCAGCTGCAGATCGAATATCTCGCAGGTACTGCCCACGCCCACGGGAAGCGCCGCGCCGAACGCGATCTTCATATGGGGAGAGAACCCCTGGCTGATCGCGTAAGGCAGCTGTGCGCGGCGCACGGTGCGCTCGAGCGCGCGTGCCACCTCCAGATGCGAGAGCATGGCCAGCCGGTCGCGCTCGATATAGGTCGCGCGCAAATGGAATCGACGGAGCTCAGCCACAGCGCGCCCCTTCCTCGGTCGCGGACGCAGCGGCGAAAACGCGCATCGCATCCGCGGGAATGCGGTTCACGACTGCGGAGGCGCGGGCGGCGGCCAGTTCGTTGTCGGCCCCCAAACCCGGGCACACCCCGCATCCCGAGCAGCGCTCGAACGTACAATCGGGCGTCGTCGCCTCGCGTTCGGCCAGCTTGCGCTCGCGCACCAACCACGCACGCGCAGCACCGGTGGAAATGTGCTCCCACGGCATGACGTAGTCGAGCGGATAGCTCGTCTGGGCCACGGCGTCCACGTCGAACGAAAGCGCTTCGGCGGCATCGCGCCAAGCCTGCTCGTTGAAGCATTCCGTCCAGGCATCGAAACGCGCGCCGCGCCGCCAGGCCTCCTCCACGAGCGCCGCCGCCTCACGGCCGCTGCGGCTCGTGACCGCCTCGACGAAACTCGTTTTCGGATCGTGCCAGCGCACGTCGATGGAACGGTAGCGCACGCTGTTGCGCAGCAGGTTCACCCGGCGCTGCGCCTCCTCGGGCGGAATTTGCCCGTCCCACTGGAACGGCGTCTGCGACTTCGGCACGAACAGGGCGACGGACGCGCTGATCTTGACGGAGCCCTTCTGGTCGGGCGGCACGGCCTTGCACGCGCGGTCGTAGGAACGCTGCAGCAGGCTGGCGATGCCCTTGACGTCGTCGTCGCTCTCGGTGGGCAGGCCGATCATGAAGTACAGCTTGCAGCGGCGCCATCCGGCCGCGAACGCCGCGTCGATGGCCCCGAACAGGTCGTCTTCGGTCACGTTCTTGTTGATGACGTCGCGCAGCCGCTGAGTTCCGGCCTCGGGCGCGAACGTGAGCCCGCCTTTCTTGCGCCCCGCTACGAGCGCGGCCATATCGACTCCGAACGAATCGAGACGCTGCGAAGGGACCGATATGCGGATGCCGCTCGTCTCGCACGCGTCGTTCAGACGCTCGAGAATCTGGGCTATCTGGGAATGATCGGTCGAGGAAAGCGAGGTCAGGCTCACTTCGTCGTAGCCGGTCTCCGCAAGGCCGCGCAGCACGGAGTCGACCACGTTGTCGGCTGTGCGCTCGCGCACCGGACGGTACATCATGCCCGCCTGGCAGAAACGGCACCCGCGCGCGCATCCGCGCAGCACCTCCACGTTCAGACGGTCGTGGACGGCCTCGGTGAACGGGACGATGCACGCCTCCCAGCCCGAGCTCTCCGCAAAACCCTCGAACAGGCGCTTCTCGATGATCGTGGGAAGCCCCTCTTCAAGCGGCTCTATCCAGCAGCCGGCGCGCTGCGCCTCGTCAGCATCGCGCCAACGGTAGAACCCGGGAACGTACCAGCCGGGCACCTCGGCAAGCGCGCGCAGCGTTTCGACGCGCGAAGCCCCGCCCGCACGCTGGTCGCGGATGACCTCGAGGCCTTCGGGGAGCATCTCCTCCCCCTCGCCGATGTTGAGCGCATCGAAGAACGGCGCATAGGGCTCGGGGTTGAACGCGCACGGCCCTCCGCCGATGACGAACGGATCGTCCTCGTCGCGATCGGCCGCACGCACGGGGATGCGCGCGAGGTCGAGCGCCTCGAGCACGTTCGTGGCCGCAAGCTCGTGCGGGAGCGTTATGCCCACGACGTCGAATTCGGAAAGCGGGGCGCAGCTTTCGAGGGAGAACAGCGGCACGCCCTCGGCGCGCAGCGTATCGCACAGGTCGGGAGCGGGCAGGAACCCGCGCTCGGCCACCATGCCCTCGCGCGCGTTGACCACGTTCACGAGGATGCGCAGCGCCTGGTTGGGCTGGCCGAGCTCGTACGTGTCGGGATAGACCATGCACAGGCGAAACGAGGCGTCAGGTTTGCGGACGCATCCCCATTCGTGGTTTATGTAACGGGAAGGGCGCTCGGCACGCTCCACCAGCGGCCGCACGCGCGGCCAGAGGTTCGTCAGCTCCGCCATGTCCCCCTACTTTGCAGCCGAATCGGACGGCGCGGCGGGCGGTGCGCCCGCCGCTGCGTCCGCACCGCCGCGCAAGGCATCGAGCCCCGCACGCAGACGCTCGGCCAAACGCGCACCCCCGCTCCCCGTGCGCGCGAGCATGCTGGTCAGGCCTGCGACGCTGCTTCCTCCCTCGAAGTACTCGATAGCCGCATGTCCGAGAGCGGCCGTACCCGCATATCCCACGCCGCCGCGCACCGCAACGCCGAAGCCGGGAACGAGGACGACGAGTTCGCGGGCGGCGGCGCGGCAGAGCAGCGCGTTACCGACGACCGCGACGACCTCCTTCGCGCGCTCGTACCCGACGGGCTGGCCGTAGGCGGCGGCGATCTGCAGAATCATCTTGGCCTGGTTGAGCGTCATGATGGGCAGGTCGGCCCCGAAAACGATGGGAAGCACGCCCACGCCCGCGTTCTCAATCGACGTCGAACCCACGGCGTCGAGCGCAAGCGGGCGACGCGCGCAGGGGAACGCCAGCGCGCAGGCGAGGCGCTTGCTCGCGCACGCCGCCACGATCCACTGGCCCATGCGCAGGTTGAGAGCGCGCTTTGCCTCGTCATCGAGCAGGTAGGGTTCGACCTCGGCCGCAGCGGACGCCTTGGAAGACGACCCCGTGCCCACATCGACCCGCATGCGCACCTCGAACGGACAGGCAGCCGCCGCGCGCGCCGCCTGTGCCACACGGGAAGCGACGGGCACCCGGTCGGAAATGCGCTCGGCAGCCGCCGCCACATGCCCGGCAGCCGTCGAAGCCGACCGGGACAGGGCCGCAGGCAGCGCAAAGGTGCGCAATCCCTTAAGCGCGCGGCTCGATACGAGATCGCCCTCGGGTACGGGATGCCCGCTCGCGACGGCTATTTCGGCCACAAGCGACGGCAACGTGGTGACCACCATGACCGGCACGCCCGCCTGGCGCACCTGACGCGCGAAGCGGCCCACCTCCCCCGACAGGCCCGCCGCGATCACGGCGAAGTCATCGAGCGGATGGGGCACGGCCCCCGGCTCGCCCACGTAGGACACGGTCATGCGCATCGTGGGCAGCGAGCTCGCGAATGCGGTGCGCACGCAGGCGAGCACGTCGGCCGGAGCCGATGCGTCGAGGTACACGCTCACGGAGAGCGGCGTTGCACGGGCCTCCTCGATGCGCGTCACCTCGGTCATGAGTTTCTGCAGGTCAACGGGTAGTTGCATAGCCGACCTTTCTCGTGTTGTCCTTGTTGTGAGCCCACACCGAGCCCATAAGCCCCAGCAGGGCGAAATTGACCACCATGAACGACGAGCCGTAGCTTATGAACGGCAGCTGAATCCCCGTGATAGGCATGAGCCCGCAGGTCATCCCTATGTTCTCGAGGATCTGGAACAACCACATGCCCGTGATGCTCATGACGATGAGCAAGCCGAACAGATCGCTTGACGACGAGGCGATTCGAAACGCCGTGATGACGAGCGCCGCGTACAACCCGATGAGCGCAAGGGCGCCCACAAAGCCGAGCTCTTCGGCGAGCACGCAGAATATGAAGTCGGTCGGCGCCTCGGGAAGGATGCCGAGCGCATGCTGGGAACCCTGCAGATACCCCTGCCCGAACAGGCCGCCCGAGCCGATGGCTATCATGGCCTGCTGCAGGTTGTAGCCCTCGTCGGACAAATCCGTGCCGCTCTGGTTCAGGAACACGAGCAGACGGTTGCGCTGGTACTGCTTGATCAGCTTGTACTCCCCGGTCGTCCCCAGCAAAAGCTCGTCGACGACGAAGACCGCCGCGATAAGCGCGATGCC
>CAUVMU010000089.1:0-6493 GCA_963552775.1 uncultured Eggerthellaceae bacterium
CACACGACATCATATACATTAAAATTATACATAACAGTGACAAAAATACACACCTATGCCCAACCCAACTCTCGAAGTGCCCCCGAGGGTGCATCTGGCGGCGCAGATTCGGCTGCAGGTGCCCCCGAGGGTGCATCGGATTCCGCCCGTGCACGTTCGCCGCGCCCGCGCAAGCGCTGGGCTATCCTCGGTGCCGTAGTGGCGATCGTCGCGGTGGCCGCTGCAGGGTTCAACGCATGGCATGCGCAGCCGACGTTCTGCAACGTCGTGTGCCACGACCCGATGGACGCCTACGTCGAGGGCTACCTCCACGACGGGGAATCGCTGGCCTTCGCGCATGGAGTTGCGGGGAAGACCTGTCTCGATTGCCATCCGGCGACGTTGAAAGCCCAGGTCGAGGAGGCGACGTCGTGGGTCTTTGGGAGCTTCGAGACCGACGCGCAGGGGAAGCTCTCAAAATCGGGTGTGGCGTTCGGCTATCGGGACTGCGCGAAGTCGGGGTGTCACGATTTCGAATCCGTCATAGCCGCGACCGAGGACTGGGGCGGCGAAGTGGGGGTGAACCCCCATTACAGCCACCAGTTCTACGGCGGGCACGCGACGAGCGAGCGAATCGAGGGTTCCGAGGGCGCCTTCGCCATGGACTGTTCGAACTGCCACGTGTCGCACGGCACATCGGTGCTGTGGTGCAATTCGTGCCACGATTTCGAGGTTCCTGCAGGATGGATCAACCCGGGCGCGTAGCCGCCCTCGGCCGCATGCCGACCGATGCGGTCGGTGCGCCTGGCGCGGTCGGCATGCCGTTCAACGTAACGAGGTGAGCAATGAAGAGAAACGTACTGGCCGTGATGGGGGCGGCCGTCCTTGCGACGGGCTCCTGCGGCTGTGCGGCAAGCTACGAGGGCTCGGGCACGAAGGATGCCGCGAGTGCCGAACAGCTTGCCCAGCATACGGAGAACACGTGGCTTCTGCCTGTCGAGCGATCATCCGGCGAGGCGTCCGACGCTTCGCGAGGGGCGTACGGCGACGGAGTGTACATGGGCCGCGCGCTCGGGATGAGCGGCCCGGTAGGTGTGACGCTGCTCGTGCAGGACGGGTATATCACCTGTCTTGAGACCACGCAAGGCGGTGAAACGCAGAGCGTGGGAGGCTACGAGGCCATCCGCGACGGACGTTACGCCGCCATGATCGATGCCGCCCAGGGCTCCGACATCGATACCATCGCCGGCGCGACGATAACCACGGCTGCTGTGCGCGCCGCAGTTGACGACGCGCTCGACCAGGCCGCACGCGCTGCGGCCGCGTCTGCCACGCCGGGAAGCGCTGTAGGCGATCCCGCATCTGACCAGGCCGTTCGTGTTGAGGCTTCGAGAGCGGCGCAATCCGAGGAGGCGAAGTGACATGGCCTTTCACGTGTTCGACGTGCGAGAAGAAGGAAGAGAATGTTCCCGGCGCGACTTTCTCGGCCTCGCTGCAACAGCGGCGGCGGCCTCGGTCGTCGCGGGAGTGGTCGGGCCGCAGAGCGCCTGTGCCGTGCCCGCAGGCGCGATCGGCGACTGGTCGCGCGATGGAAGCTTGCAGGTGGAGGTGCCTGACAGCAGCTTGGGTAACGCCTCGGGCGGCGGGGACGGCACGTACCGCGACCATACCGCCGCCGCGTTTCCTGCGAACGACGCGACTCCTATAGCGCCGCGCTTGGTTCCCGCAAGCTGGGACTATGAGTGCGACATCGTGGTCGTAGGCGCGGGCGGGGGAGGCCTGAACGCGGCGGCGCGCTCCGCAGAGCTCGGTGCGCGCACTATCTGCCTCGAGGCTTCCGGTATCCAAGGGGGTAACGCGCAATCCGCAGGGATGTGCGCCATTCTGGGCGGCTCGCGCTTGCAGGAAGAGAAGCGTTTCGCGTTGCCCACGTATCCCTTCGATGCGCAGAAAATGACCGACTGGGCCATGGACGAGTACCATTTTGCAGCCGATCCCCAGCTCATTCACTGCATCGCCGAAGGGGGAGGCAAGTGCATCGACTGGATGGCCGACTGCGGCGTGCAGTGGCGCCTCGGCGAAATTCCCGTGTACGTGGCGCCGAAGAACGCGACGCTCGACCATCACGTGCTCAAGATGAAGGACGCCACCGACGCCATGTTCTCGTTCGGGCAGAAACACGGCGTGGACTACCGTTTCCGCTGTCCGGTCACAGCGCTCGTGCGTGACGAGAGAGGTCGCATCGTAGGCGTGTACGCCCAGGAGGATTTCGAGCGCGAGGTGTCCATCAAGGCCAAGCGCGCTGTCATTCTCACCGCAGGCGGTTTCTGCAACAACAAGGCGCTGCTCGACAAGTACGTTCCCACGGCGGCCATGGGCTGCGCCTCGAGCTACCTGCCGCTCGGCGAGACGGGCGAGTGCTTCCGCATGGGTCTCGGCGCGGGCGCCGACGTTTCGGGGTTCAACAGTTCGGCGTCGTTCGACGGGGGCGTGGACTGGGCCTCCGAGGGCGGTCAGTGGGCACGGTTCCTCTATGACGGCATGACGCAGCTGTCCCGTCAGCCGTGGTTGACCATCGATAGGGCCGGCAATCGGCTGCGCTACATGGACAGCCGGGTGAAAAAGGACGGTGCGGCGGCCATCTACGCTCTCGGAGATTTGGCGACGGTGCAGATGACGGCTCCAGGACATCGTTCCTACATCGTGTTCGACGCGGATTTCGAGGACCATCTCGCCGGTTTCGCGCAGGAGCACTGCCGCAAGCTCATCACGCCCGACCTCGAGCAGATCGAGAAGGTTCCCGAGCATTATCGCGACTGGCATCACGGTGTCGAGGACGCCATCGCGGCCGATGTGCTGAAGAAACGCGATTCGCTTGAAGAGCTTGAACGCGACTTGGGATTCTCCGAGGGCGTGCTCACGGGGGCGGTCGAGAGATGGAACGCGGCGTGCGCGCGCGGCGAGGACGACTTCATGTACCCGATGCCTCCCGAATGGCTGCATCCCGTGGCCAAACCGCCGTTTTACGGCTGCCGCATCGGGGGGAACCTGTACGGAACGAAGGCGGGCCTCATGATCGACGACCGCATGCGGGTCATAGATACCTCGGGGCGGGTCATTCCCGGACTCTACGCCGGTTGGCACACGGCGGGCGGAGCGTGCGGCGAAAATTCCTACACGGGGGACGTGATTCTCGGATCGCTGCTCGGTGACGTGAGCCTGGCGTTTTGCGGTGGGTACCTGTGCGGAACGTTCGCCAACGGCGCCGAGCTCGATTAGCGGCTGCGACTGCAAAGGAGACTGTCCCATGAAAGAGGATCTGAAAAGGAGCGCGCGGCTCTTCCTGACCATGTACGCGCTAGCCGTCCTGGTGGTCTTGCTCGCGCGCGCGGGCATTGCCTGTATGGACCGATTGGGAATCCTGTCGTACAGCTATCGCGCGGCGACCGCCCCCTACATCGCTACGGGATCGACTCTCGATCAGCTGTGCATGGCCTTGACCGGGGGCACGCTCGTCGGGTTTATGTTTGCAGCGGGCTTGGCGTTTTCGCTTGCGGCTGGGTCGGTGCTGCTGTTCGCCCACCTGTTCGCTGCCTCGCGCGGTGGCGGGAGCGCGGGTACGGCGCTGTTCTGGGGGTTCGCTACGGCTGCGGTTTCGTTTATCTGCCTGTTCAGCGTGGTGCTCGGCCTGTTCTCGCCAGTGCAGCTCGCGCAGATATCCGGCAAGGGCGGGTCGTCCACATCGGTTCTGCTGCTGCTCTTGCTGCTGTCGTTGGGGACGCTGATCGCGGCTGCGTCCTGCATGCTCAGACGCGCTGTGGGCAATGGAGGCGCGGGCACGGCGCGGCGCGTGCTGATCGCGGCCGCGGGTTGCGGCGCAATCGTGTGCGTGCTCACGGTCGGGGCGTTCTCCGCCATCGACCGGGAGGTTGTCGACAGTGCAGCCGTGTTCGGGTGGATGCTCGCTGCGGTGGCTGTGCATCTGGCTCTGCTCGCGCTCGCGCAACGCGGGTGCGGGCGCGGAGCATCGCGTGGAGCATCGCATGGAGCATCGCACGGCTGAAGTCCTATCGACGGGAGCGGCCGCCGTGCCGTCATAGCCTGCGATGCCGCCCTGGCCCGACCCGCCGTCATAGCCCGGGTGTCGTCCTGGCCCCGACCCGCCGCCCGCCGTACCGTTCTGGCCCCGCCGTGCCGCCCTATCCGGCCCGACCCGCCGCCATAGCCCGGGTGCCGTCCCGGCCCCGACCCGCCGCCCGCCGTGCCGTTCTGGCCCCGCCGTTTTCGCAGTTAACGGACGCGAACGCACGGAGAATGGTTGGAATCGCCCCACATTTGCTCTTTGCGTCGTATATTCGCTTCGAGCGCTTCTTCATCGTCGCGGGCGCTCGAAGCGATGGAGGGACGGATAAGAAAGGGGCCTTGCATGGCGGCGGCTTTGAACGAACGGGAGCGATTCACGTCGCGCACGCATGCGATTCAGCGCGTACTGCTTATCGTGCTGCTGCTCAATTTGGCGGTGGCACTTGCGAAGTTTATATACGGCACGGTGACGAACTCGGCGTCCATGCAGGCCGACGGTGTGCATTCGCTTTTCGACTCGGCGGGTAACGTCGTCGGTCTTGTCGGCATCCTCGTAGCCTCGCGCCCGGCAGATGAGGGGCATCCGTACGGCCATGCGAAGTTCGAGACGTATGCGAGCCTCGCCATCGGCGTGCTGCTCGTGTTCGCGGCATGGGAAGTGGGCAGCGGCGCGTACCATAAAATCGTGACGGGTGATTACTCGACCGTCGTTACCCCGCTCTCGTTCGCGGTCATGATAGGTACGCTTGCGGTGAACGTGAGCGTGACCTGGTTGGAGCGCTCCCAGGCAAAGGCGCTGAACAGTGAGGTCCTTGCGGCAGATGCGAGTCATACACTTTCCGATGCGCTCGTCTCGGTCGGGGTTATCGTGGGCCTTGTTTTCGTGTCGCTCGGGTATCCGATGGCCGACCCAGTCATGGCCTTCGTGGTTATGGCGGCGATTCTCGCTACGGCGCTCGATGTGTTCCGGAGCGCGTTTTCCACGCTGTCCGATCATGCGCGCATTCCCGAGGGTGACATAGCCGCTGTTGCGGGGAAGGTTCCCGGCGTGAAGTCGGTGCACCATATTCGCACGCGCGGAACGGAGGGAGAGGTGTATTCCGATCTGCACGTGCTCGTCGAGCCTTCTATGACGGTCGCCGATGCCCACGATTTGGCCGATGCTGTCGAGGCGGCCGTGAAGAAGCGCTGGAAGACGGTCGTAGAAGTGCTCGTGCACATCGAACCGGACGACGGGCACATCGATTAGCGGTGATGCGGCGGCGCGCCTCTCGAGAGGCGTTGCGCGTTGGGCGTCGTGCCTTGCGGAGGACGCCGCACGCTGCATTTTCGAAACCCGTTACCGGCGTACCCACCGTGCTTTCGAAGCGCTACAATAGGCGGCGTCGATGTCGTTTTGCGGAAGGCGGGAATGCAGGAATGCAGGTGGTCTCTTCGGAAACGCGCGCGGTCTTCTTCGATGTAGGAGGGACGCTCTTGCGGGCCGACCCTCCGGTCGCAGAAGTGTTCGCGCGGGTGGCAGGCGGGTTGGGTCACGACTTGACCGTGCGCGACGTCGAGCCGCATATGGCCGCGCTCGACGCGTACTACGAGCAGGAATATCTGCGCGACGGGGATTTCTGGTGCTCGCATGAACGCGCCGTGCAGATTTGGCTTGACATGTACGTGCTCCTTTGCCACTCCTGCGGTTTTGGCGAGGACTCCCAGCGCGTATCCGAGGCCGCGTACCGAGCATACCTCGATCCGGCATGCTGGTCTCTGTACGACGATGTGGAGGCGTGCCTGAAGGGGTTGAAACGCCGGGGATTCCGCCTGGGTGTTATCTCGAACTGGGACGCTTCTCTCACGAATCTTCTGCGCGGTTTGGCCGTGCTGCCGTATTTCGACACGGTGATTGCTTCGGCTGAGGTGGGATGCCGAAAGCCGAGCAGCGCCATTTTCGAGATTGCGCTCGAGCGCATGGCTGTTGCGCCTGCGCAGGCGGTTCATGTGGGCGATCTTCCCGAGGCTGACGGAGATGGGGCGCGTGGGGCGGGCGTGCGGCCCATCGTCATCGATCGGGCGGGGGCGCTCGAGGATTGCTCATACGAGCGGGTGGGCCGCCTGACGGATTTGGTTTCGCTGCTGTAGCCGCAGGACCGTTCAGCTCCGCTGCCTATACACTGGAGAATATGCAACAAGGCCGCAGAATTAATCTGCGGCCTACATGAATCAATGGTGGGCGGTACAAGATTTGAACTTGTGACCCCTTCCGTGTCAGGGAAGTGCTCTCCCACTGAGCTAACCGCCCGATTAATCAGGGACGCGTTTCCGCGTCAGCAAGGTGATAGTCTACCAGAATTGCTTCGTCTGTCAAAATCTATTTCTGCCGGCTTCGATGTTTCACGGTTTCGCCATGAGTGAAAATTTTTCAAAAAAGCACTTGCAAGGA
>CAUVMU010000090.1:0-6424 GCA_963552775.1 uncultured Eggerthellaceae bacterium
GCATTCTCCTTATTTCTTGCTGGGCCAGGGGTTGTTGATGATGTCCAGGACCTCGTCGCGCCCGAAGACGGAGAAGTCGAGATCGAACTTCTCGGCGGAAATCTGCCCGTCCTTCATCGTCACGCCGATGCCGCAGAGGAAGTTCTCGTCGTCCTTCTCGGGATAGTCCTCGCGGAGGAACACGCTGCGCGATTCCTTGCGGGCCATGGCGGCGACGGTCGTCGCCTCGGCGAAATCGAGCATGTTGATGTTCTCGATCGCCTGCTTCCATTCGGTGTTGTAGGTCATCGTGTCGCTGCGCAGCGCCATGCGGGGGACGTCTTCCTTCCTGATGCGCTGCAGCTCAGCGAGGCACGCCTGCAAGTCCTCCTCGTTCTTCATGACTCCGAGCCCCTTGCTGACGGCTTCCTGAATGGCATGGCGGACCTGGTGCGGATACAGGGGGTCGTCGACCTTCGCCGTGCGCAGGCCCTGAAGGCGGTCGTACTCGTCCTTGACGGCATCCCACACCTCGTCACCGGGAACGGGGGCCGAAGCCGAGCGGGCGTAGTCGATGGCGCTCCGCATGGCCACGACGGAGCCGAAAAGGCTGTTGTTCGTCTGGCGGTAGAGCTTGGTGGGGTTGGCCCAGAAGAGTCCGGGGATGTCGGTCATGAGGCTTCCGTCCGCGACGGGGTGGCCGACCGTGTCGCCCGTCTCCACGATGACCTCGATGAGGTCCTTGTGGATGTCGAACCCGAACTTCTCCCGCAGGGGCTCGATGTTGCGGGCGTAATACTTGCCGAACTTCTTGATCTCCTCGGAGGGCACGCCGTCCTTGTCGCGAAGGTCGACGTAGACGCCCCCGTGCTCGCTTCCCTTGCCCTCGCGGACCTTCTTGGCGACCTCGGCGATGTAGGTGTTGCGGGGAATCGGGGATTCCATCTCCCGCATCCAGAAGTTGCCGTCCGCGTCGCAGACGCAATCCTTGTACAGGGGGTCGTTTCCGAGGGCGCCGTTGTACGAATACGCGATGCCCGTGGGGTAAATCATAATCAGGTCGTATACGTTGAGCTCCAGATTGTGGAGTCGCGCGCCGTGGCGCATGGCTATGGCGTCGAGGTCCGCGGTGTTGTCGGGGGAATTGATGGTGCGAGCGGAAACGGTCACCCATCCGTGCATCCAGGCGCCGCCGCCGGCCGTGGCGATGGTGGCCTTGGAGCGGAACACGCGCATGACGCCGTTGACGAGGTCGATGCCCATCGCGCCCACGCACTTGCCGTCCTGCATGAGGAGGTCGGTGATCATGGTGCTGTTGACCACGTTAACGCCGCGCGCGGCCAGCCAGTCGGCCCCGTGGCGCGTGTACACGCCCTTCGCGCTGTAGTCGTTAGCGACGGGCTTCTTGAGCAAGGTCCCGTCCGCGTTTCGCTCGAGGAAAGTCGTACCCTGGTTGACGCAACGCGGCACGCCGCCCTCGACGCCCGCGCAGTCGTCGACGGCCTTCGCGACGTTCTGGTTCACCAAACCGGCGCCGGCGAAGACGTCGTACTTGACCGAAGTCTGGGGATCCTGGACCTCGCTGATGACCGCGTACCAGTTCATGCCCGCCGCGCCGCCGTGACCCATGATCGACTTCTCGACCACGATGGCGTTCGCGCCCTTCTCAATCGCCTCCTGCGCGGCGTTCATTCCGCACAGTCCGCCGCCTATGATCAGGACGTCGGTGTCGTAGACCTCGCAATTCACGCCCTCCAGGCCGGCGACGGACGACCCCGCCCCCGTTCCGGGCTCCTTCGGCGAGCAGCCCGAAAGGGCGCTTGCGGCGAAAGCCCCGGCGGCGATGATCGCTCCGCCCTTCAGGAGGTCGCGCCTGTCGAAGGCGCTTCCCCGAGGCGTTTGTTTTTCGTTCTGCATAAGAATCTCCTCTCTCCATGGATCCGAAAAACAAAACTTGCATTTCTGGCGCCGCCCTCTCTCCGGCGGCGTCCTCACATCCTTCTCGCCTGCAGTTTCGCATAGCGAAATCAAGACGACAAGCCTTGACTCGCCCGATTTTCCTGATATCAATAAAAATTGTAACAAGTAAGCCTGGTCAGCCTTTTCAAAGATTTGAGAAGGGTATTCGATTTCGTCCGTTTTCGCACTTCATGCGCGATTTCAAAATAACGCATAGAACGCCATGCGCATGCATTCAGGCCCCCATAAATAAGATTGGCCTTCGTAGGCTTTCCCGCTACCGTCTCAACACGCAATCGGGGGGGGTCGGATTCCGACCTAACGAGAGCGGACGGGCGCATGCCGAACCGAAGAAGCGCCCGAAAGGCACTAGCCTTTAGCAAGGAAACGCCTACGGTCGCGCACATGCTCGATAGAAAAACAGCCGCATGCATAGGCTTGCACGCAAACCGACCGCGGGAAAACGAGGCATCCCCGACCGAAAACGGAAGGCGCCGCGTTGGGGTCAAGCGCGGCGTGGGCATATCGACGCCAGGCCTGATCGGATTCGGACGCGGCCGTGGTCGGCTTGCCCGAAGTCCTCCAGCAACCCAGGCGAGCATTATAAGGCCTTCGTGAAAGGCGGCCTTGAGGACGATTCGCACGGAGATGACAGATGGCTCGCTCCCCCGCGGTCCCGAAAACGAGGCGCGTCGACAATGGCGCCACTCCAGCGGACCAAGAATACGAACGCAACCGTGAGCGAAGTCGGGCAGAAAGGGGAATCCACGCCGACGAGGCCAACGCAACGGCTCGACTCCCCGTGGGAGGACCAAGCGCCCCACCCTTCCCGGACCTCCGCGGCTCACATACGCTGGCACATGCCGCCATCCGCCCCCAGCCCATGGAAATCCGCCAGGCGCTTCAGGCTAAAGCAACAAATGGGCGCGGCTTCAATTGAAGCCGCGCCCATTGTCCGGTATTATGCTGTTATATCGAACTTTTGTTCGCTATTCCCACTCAATCGTTGCAAAAGTCCGTCTCGTGCTCCTGCGTCCGACTGGTGCGTTCTCATGATGCCTCGTTATGAGATTCCCCTTTTCAGGGTGGTAGCCAGTTGGTAGCTGGAAAGCGGCTACCAGGGTGGTAGCCAGTTGAGGGGAATAAATTCCCTCTGCATGGGGAGTAAACGCTCTGACCTGCGAAAACGCCTGATAGCCAGCTGGATACCAACCACGGGTTTCGTTATCAATCAGGAAACCGTCATTTTCCGATCAAAGCGAAAGACTTTAGTATCTTAGCCATTTTTCATATATAATAGCCAATTAAATCGTGTATGGCTAAGATATTCGAGAAATGGCGAGGATACGAAGATGGCACAGTTCGATTACGAAGGCGTCCTCCAGAATCTCATGACACCGGAGGTCGTGTCGGCCCTGGGCAACGTGAGGGAGCACAGGGGAAAGCAGGAGCTCTACAAGTTGCTGCAGCCAGCTGTGCTCGATCGGCTCTGCGAAGTCGCGAAGATCCAGAGCACGGGTGCGTCGAACCGCATCGAGAACATCTCGACCTCCGAAGTGCGCCTGCGCGAGCTCATGGAGCGCAAGGTGGAGCCCAAGAACCGCGACGAGCGCGAGATCGCGGGCTACCGCCACGTGCTCGACATGATTTACGAGAGCCACGACTCCATCCCCGTGACGCCCGGGGTCATCCTGCAACTGCACCGCGACCTCTACCGTTTCCAGGACGTCTCGTTCGCGGGTCGCTGGAAGGATTCCGACAACGTCATCGCGGAGCGCGCCGAGGACGGCAGCATGGTCGCACGCTTCGTCCCGACGAGCGCGGCCGCGACGCCCTCTGCAATCGAGCGCATCTGCGAGGAGTACGCGCGGTGGGCTAGGGACGGAACCTACGACCCGCTGCTCGTGTCGCTCGTCTTCGCGTTCGATTTCGTGAGCATACACCCCTTCAACGACGGCAACGGGAGAATGAGCCGCCTGCTCACACTGCTGCTCACCTACCGCAGCGGCTACGATGTCGGCAAGTACGTGTCCATCGAGGCGGAGATCGAGCGCACGAAGGGCACCTACTACGAGGCGCTCGCCGCGAGCTCTATCGGCTGGGCCGATGGCGAGAGTGATTACGCGCCTTTCGTCACCTATATGCTCGGGGTGATGGCCGCATGCTACGCGGACCTCGACGCGCGCGTCATGCTCCTGTCGTCCGGGGGCAAGGGCGAAGACATTCTGAGGGCCTATTTTGCGAACCTCGCGGGGGCGGCGACCAAGCGACGAATCCTCGACGACAACCCGACGCTCAGCAGGCGCACGGCAGAGCGCGTTCTGCAGAAGCTGCAGGCCGAGGGGTACATAGAGAAGGTGGACGCCGCCCGTGCGACGGCGTACCGGCGCGTCGGTTAGGGCTCTCGCTGCCGGGAAACCGGTTTTGCAGAACCTCAGGTGAGGAGCCGTAATCGATTCCAAGCCCGTTTTATGCTCAGGTCGGACCCCAGAACACCTTGGAAACGGGCTAATCGCCTAGATCATCGTCGGTATCAGAGCCGTTTTCTGTGATTGATGTCTGGATGGCCTCGACGGAGCGGTAGCACTTCCTCGTCATGCCCATGCGGTTGCAAATCAGGCTCTCCGGGTCTCCGGTTTCGCCATCGCCGAGGCTGGCCTCCAGATAAGCATGGGCTGTGACCGCCTTGGGGCCGAGGTCGTCTGCCTCGTCGTACACCCTCATGAGGGCGGTGGCGTCCACGAGCTCTCCCGCCATGCGTACGAGCACCAGTTCGCCGTCAACGGTCAGGCGCTCGAGTGCGGCCACGTCCCGCGCGTCTGCTATGAGGAAGCTCCACCCGTCGCGCCTGCGCGTGATGGGAAGCCCGGCTTCGTCCTTGACCTCCCGGTACGGCTCGGTCGTCTCGTGCCAATACGCCCGAAGCCAGACGCTTCCGCCTTCCAGGGCCGGGGAGGCGTCCAGCGCGTAGTTGGTAAGCAAGTTGCCCTGCAAGGAAGGGTCTCGCGCGCGGGCGCAGGTGCGCGGGGCGCGGGGCAAGTTGCCCTGCAAGGAAGGGTCTCGGTGAAATGGTCGGTGTCGAACGCCTCGATTCGGCCGAGATAGAGCATTCGGGGAGCTCGACGCCCGGCTCGACTGCGTGGGCCGGCAGATTCAGGTAGTCGGTGGCCAGCGCGCGGCCGTCCCTTTCCAGGTAGCGCATCACGCCGCTGCAACCCGTATGCCCGCTTATCGGCTTGATGATCGGCACGGCTCACTTCTTCATGTTGAACATCGCGGCCATGCGCACGGCCTCCGCGCGGAGCACGGCGATGTCGGCGTTCGCCCTGTCGACTTTCTCCTCGACGACGAGCTGTTCGGGCGCATCTGCCGCGTCGCACATGTCGTGCCGAAGGAACAGCGCGATTCTGTTGAGGGCATGGCCGATCTGGTTGTACTGGTAGCCCCACCAGCGCGTCTCGCGTGCGAGCTTGCGGGCGGAGACGGCACCGAGACGAGGACGGGCCTCGTCTCGGTGCCCTCGGCGTACCCGGCGGGCAGCCGGAGCAGGACGCGGACGAGGTCCGAGACCGTGAGGCCGAGGCCTTCGGCAAGCCTCTTTGCCTCATCGTGTTCCTCGTCGGTAACGCGCACGAACAGGCGCGGCTCCCTTTTCGACATCCTGCTCCTTCGCCGGGGGGTAGATGGGCGAGCCGTCGCACCAGCGACGGCCCAGGGAGACGGGGAATCCCACCGCAGTCCCGGGGGGCTAATTAAACCCGGCGCTAACATCGTTGCACGTTTTGGCTTATAATTACCAGATAATTCAGGTTGATTACCCCTGCTCTCCGAGAGGGGACGGAAACGGTGCTATATCCGTAGCTTTCTACATTGATCTGACGGTTGATTACCCCTGCTCCCCGAGAGGGAACGAAGCTGGTTTCAATCGCTGTGAGGGCTTCGTGAGCAGTAGCCATCCTTGGTACTGTTAATCAGTTGACTTGGTGTCCGCAATCAACTATCGCTGGTGCTGGTGAGCAAGCCGTTCCATTGTTATTCCATAGCGAGCGGCATGTCAAAGCCGATGGGCGCCGAAAAGCGGTGCCGAAGAAGCAATTGGAGAAGCAGCGTCGAAGAAGGAAATCACGCACCGCAACAAGAAGTGGTGCCCTCGGCAGGATTCGAACCTGTGGCTTTCTGCTCCGGAGGCAGACGCTCTATCCCCTGAGCTACGAGGGCACGACGGCGATTATACGCTATCATGGCCTCAATGACGAAAGATTGCGAAGGAAAACCAACTTCATGGAACAAACCGTAACCGTTGAGCGCATGGCGTACAGCACCGACGCCGTTGCGCACCTCTCCGACGGCAAGACCGTGTTCATTCCGCAGGCTGCCCCCGGCGATACGGTCAGCATCGAAATCGTCGAGGATAAAGGAAGCTTCGCGCGCGGTCGCATCGTGTGCGTGGAGGAGGCCTCGCCCGAACGCGTTGCGCCCGCGAGCC
>CAUVMU010000091.1:0-6366 GCA_963552775.1 uncultured Eggerthellaceae bacterium
CCGCCGTCGGTGCGGACCTCTCGCCCGCCATGATCGAGCAAGCGAGAAAGAACGCGCGCAACCAGGGAGTGCACGTCACGTTCGAAGTCATCGACAACACGCTCGAATTGCGGACGGGCACCTTCGACATGATCGCCAGTCGCAACGTCGTCTGGACGCTCAGCAACCCCGAAGCGGTGTTCGCAACGTGGCTGCACCTGCTCGCGCCCGGTGGAAAAGCGCTCATATTCGACAGTGACTACTTGCGCGACCTGCGCGATCCTCAAAAGAAGGGCCCTTCGTACGCCGAAGAGTACCGCAGACGCTACCGCAAGCTGTACGGTACCGAACCCAAGTTGTCGTACTCGAACTACGAGGAGGCGCGCGGATGGCGCGCGGAGCTGCCGCTTGTGGGAAAACTGCGCCCTTCGTGGGACAAAGCGGCGCTCTCCGAAGCGGGCTTCTCCTCGGTCAAAGTCGAGGAGAACGTCAACGATCGGGTGTTCGCCGACGCGAAGCAGCGCGCGCTGTGCGCCGAGCTGCCGATGTTCCTCGTTACGGCCACCAAATAGACGAAAAGCAGCGACTGAAGGGAAGTGGAGGTTGTCGATGAGCATGAAAAAGGCGAGCGCGCTTGCCTGCACGCTCGGACTGGCATTGGCCGTCCTGCTCGCACTCGGCGGATGCGGCGAGGCCCCATCTTCGTCCGAACAGGACGGGATGGCGAAAGCAGCCGAGACAATCGAGATAACCGATGTCGCGGGGCAGACGCTCACGTTCGATCACCCCGTTGACAAGGCCATCATCCAGTGGAGCGGGTCGGGCGGCGGCTTCATAGTGATGTCGGCGCTGTTCGGCTCCGACGTTCCCCAACATATCGCCGCAATGGACAGCGGACTTGAGAACTACCGGGCCGATATGTGGGCGAACTTCTGCAAATCGGTCCCCGATCTCGAGAACGTGCCGAAAATCGGCACCATCGGAAAGGACTTCGATGTCGAGGCGGCGATTGCAAGCGACGCGGACGTGGCCATCCTGCCGTACGGATTGCAGAAGAGCGCCAGCGAAGCGGTTCAAGCGAAACTCGAGGCCGCGGGCATCCCGGTCGTCTACATCGATTTCCATGACGAAACCGTGGAGAACCATGTCAAGTCGGTCCAGATTATGGGAAAGCTGTTCGGGCTGGAGGAACGGGCGCAGGCGATATGCGATTTCTACCTCGAGCATCGCCAGAACGTTGACCGCCGTATCGCGAGCGTGCTCGAAACCGAACCGCGCCCCAGCATGTACATCGAGGTCGGCATGGGCGGTCCCGAGAAATTCGGAAACTCCTACACGAACTCGTACATGTGGGGCGGAATCGCCTTCGATTCCGGCGCGGACAGCATCGGGGACAGCGTGATAGAAAACGCTGCAGAGCTCGATCCCGAGTACGTGCTGGAGTCCAACCCCCAGAAGATCGTGCTCACCGGGTCCTACTGGCCCGATCAGGCCGCTTCGGTCCGCATGGGTTTCGACGCCGATGAGACCCAGCTCAAGCCGCTTGTCGATGCGTATTTCAATGAGCGCTCCGGATGGAGCGATCTGAGCGCATGGAAGAACAAGCAGATCTACGTCGTGCACCACGGCATCGGGAGGAACATATACGACTGCGCCTGCTACGAGTTCTTCGCCCAGGTCTGCTTCCCGAAGGAGTTCTCCGACCTCGACCCGGCGGCAACGCTCAAGGAGTTCTACCAGCGCTTCCTCCCATATGAGTTCTCAGGGCTGTGGTTCTACGTGTACCAGTAGACACCGAAGCAGCCCGATGGCCCCTCGCCGAGGGGCCATCGGGCTGCGCCCGTCATCGGCTGCCGATGCAGCCCTGCTCCATGCCGCTCGGTTTCATACGCAACCCGACTTCAACTTGCCATCGGGTTCCACTCGCCATAAGTTACATATTACTTATCTTTATACAAGCCGACGACCCGCAGCTTTGGTAAACGCTTTTCGCGGCGCGTTCTTTCTTCTTCACTTCAAAGAGATTTTGAAGGATAATGGCGGATGACTTGCATGGGGCCGGCCGCCCCATCGCCAGCAGAACATCCAGTAATGGGAACTCAGGAGGGCATTTATGGAATTGCAAAAGTCACAGCTGACGCGCCGCACGTTCATCGCGGGAAGCGCCGTCGCGGCCGCTGCCGCCGGTCTTAGCCTCGCTGGCTGCGGTTCGAGCGGAAGCTCCAGCTCAAGCTCTAAACCGGCCGCCGAAGCGGGCGCCGCTACGGGCACGCTCACGGGTGCATGCGCCTACACGTCCACCAACGTGAACCCCATCGGCAACAGCTCCGCGCTCATGCTCGCTGCGACCTGGCACGTGTTCGAAGGCCTCTACGACCTTGACCTGCACACCTACAAGACCTACAACGCGCTGGCAGCCGGTGAGCCCGTCAAGGTCTCCGACACCGAGTACGAGGTCTCCCTGCGCGAGGGCGCCAAGTTCTCCGACGGCAGCGACGTGACCGCCTCCGACGTGGTGAACGCCTTCGAGAAGAACATGGCCGACGCCACCTACGGCGCCTTCCTGTCGTTTATCGATACCGTCAAGGCCAAGGACGCCACCACCGTCACCTTCACGCTCAAGTACGCCTTCGGCAGCCTGCTGAAGAACCGCCTGAGCGTCGTGAAGATCTTCCCCGCCGCGCTTTCCGAAGATGAGCTCAAGACCATGCCCATCGGCTCGGGCCCGTGGAAGTACGACACCGTCAACGGCGACGACGGCGGCAAAATCGTTTTCGCTCCCAACGGGAACTACACCGGGGAGTTCCCGGCCGGCGCCGAGTCCATGGAATGGTCCATCATGCTCGACGGCACCGCTCGCACCACGGCGCTGCAGGAAGCGTCCGTCCAGGTCATGGAGAACGTGCCCGACGCCAACGCCGAGCAGCTCGCCGCCGCCGGCGCCACAATCGACTACATCCAGGGTTTCAACCAGGCCTTCTTGATGTTCAACACGCTCAAGGAGCCCTTCAACGACGCTCGTGTGCGCCAGGCGTTCTTCTACGCCATCGACGTGAACAAGCTCATCTCCAACCAGATGGCCGGCAACGCTACCGCCGTCACGGGCTTTCTCCCCAAGGAGCATGCCAACTACCACCAGGCCTCCATGGTCTACACCTACGACCAGGCCAAGGCGAAGGCCCTGCTCGAAGAGGCGGGTGTGAGCAACCTGAGCTTCACCCTGCTCACGAACAACAACTGGGTCAAGGACCTTGCCGCGCAGATCAAGAACGACCTCGACGCGGTCGGCATCTCCTGCACCATCCAGGAGGAGAAGATCAACTGGAGCGCGCTGGCCGAGTCCGCCGACGTGCTGCCCTACGACGTCATGCTCACCCCGGGCGACCCGACCTGCTTCGGCAACGACCCCGACCTGCTCATGAGCTGGTGGTACGGTGACAACACCTGGACGAGCGGCCGCTCGTGCTGGAAGAAAGCCGAAGGTGGGCGCTGGGCCGAACTGCAGGAGTTTATGCAGCAGGCGCGCGAGGCCACGGGCACCGCGCAGCAGGACATCTGGAACAAGTGCTTCGACCTTATCTCCGAGGAAGTGCCGTTGTACCCGCTGTTCCACCGCAAGCTCGCCACCGGCTATCAGGCCGACAAGATCGCCGGCTTCGAGCCCATCGCCACCACCGGTTTGGTGTTCCTCGGCGCCAAGGTGAAGGCGTAAGCGCATAGACCGTTCGCTCCTGCTAGCCCGAGACAGGAATTCGAAGGGACCGCACATCGATTGAGCTGCGGTCCCTTTTCTTTTGCGCGTCCCGCGTCACACGGCACGCAAGCCGTCCGCCGTCGCAGCATGCAAAACGCAGGGCGGCGAGCGGAGGCCGGCTGAATCCGCGCGCGATATGCGCCACACGATGCCGCCGTCAGCCGCCCCGCGCGCCGCCCGGCACGCAAGCTACCGTTTCCCCGAATCGCCCGAGTCTCCCGAATCTCCCGAATCCGTCATCTTTCTATGAGGCGTTCTTCTACCGTACTCTGTATCGCATTTCGTATAGAATGTTTTCGGCTGCAAGAGCCGTCTGGCTGTGCGCGCTTTCGCGCGCTGTCGCGGCCAACGTGCGCTCGCATAGGCAACGGGCCGCATTCGGCCCCGTCACAGAAAGGGGGGTCCCGTGAACAACCTGCTGCGGCTCATAGGACGACGTCTTATCGCGCTGCCCATCATGATCGTAGGCGTCACCATCCTCGTCTTCTTCCTCATGTCGCTTTCCCCAGTCGACCAGGCCTATTCGGTCCTGGGAGAAAACGCCTCGGAAGCCCAGGTCCAACAGTACCGCGACGAGCACGGTCTGAACGACTCCGTCGTCGTGCAGTACGGCAACTTCATGGCCGGCCTGGTCAAAGGAAACCTCGGCACGTACGGCGCCAGCAACGCGTCCGTCGCGGAGCGTATCGCAACCGCGCTGCCCGTCACGCTGCAGCTCACGTTCTTCGGCCTCATCATCGCGGTGATCATCGCCGTCGTGCTCGGCGTCGTCTCGGCGCTGTACCGCGACCGCTGGCCCGACCAGATCATCCGCGTGCTCTCCATCGCCTCGATCGCCACGCCCTCGTTCTGGCTGGCGGTCCTCATGATCCTGCTCTTCTCCTCGACCCTGCACGTCCTGCCCGCATCAGGCGCGCTGCCGGCTTTCGGAGACGATCCCGCAGGATGGTTCGCCCGCATGGCCCTGCCGGCCGTCGCGCTCGCCGTGCCGCTTATCGGTCAGCTCACGCGCGTGATCCGCACGTCGATGGTCGAAGAGCTCGACCGCGACTACGTGCGCACCGCGCTCGGCGCCGGCATCCCCAAGAGCGTTGTCGTCGCGCGCAACGTGCTGCGCAACGCGCTCATCACGCCCGTCACGGTGCTCGGATTGCGCATCGGATACCTGATCGGCGGCGCCGTGGTCATCGAGGTCATCTTCAACCTCCCCGGCATGGGCATGGCCATTCTCTCCGGTATCCAATCGAACTACACGATGCTCGTTCAGGGCGTGGTGCTGGTGGTGGCGATTACCTTCATCGTCATCAACATCATCGTCGACATGCTCTACATCCTGATCGATCCGCGAATCAGGACGGTGTAACATGGTTCAGCTCAGGAAAGATCTCACCGAAAAGCTCGAGGCGAACCCCGGCAAGGTGCGCCTGCGCCGTTGGAAGGCCATGTCGATAGGCTCGCGCATCTCGCTTATCGTGCTGACGCTCGTCGTGCTCATGGCCGTGCTCGCAAGCTTCATCGCACCCTACGACCCGCTCGCCATTTTCACGGCACGCCAGGCGCCCGACGCGGCGTTCCTATTCGGCACCGACGACAAGGGCCGCGACGTGCTCTCGCGCATCATGTACGGCGCGCGCTACTCACTCGTCATCGGCTTGGGCGCAACGGCGTTCGCGCTCGTCATCGGTTCGATCATCGGCGCTGTCGCCGCAGTGAGCCGCAAGTGGATCTCCGAGGTCATCATGCGCATTCTCGACGTCATCATGTCGTTCCCGGGTATCGCGCTGGCCGCAACGTTCGTCATCGTGTTCGGCAACTCGGTCCCCTCGCTCATCTTCGCCATCGGCTTCCTCTACATCCCGCAGCTTGCCCGCATCGTGCGCGCCAACGTCATGAGCGAGTACAACCAGGACTACGTCCGCGCCGTCGTGGTGTCCGGTGCCCGCGCACCGTGGATTCTCATCAAGCACGTCGTGCGCAACTGCATAGCCCCGGTCATGGTGTTCACCATCGTGCTCGTTGCCGACGCCATCGTGTTCGAGGCCTCGCTGTCCTTCATCAGCGCCGGCATTCCCGAGCCTACTCCCACCTGGGGTAACATTCTCGCCGACGCGCGCGGCGGCGTGCTTGCCGGCCGCTGGTGGCAGGCGCTCTACCCGGGACTCGCCATCATGATCACGGTGCTGTGCCTGAACATCCTCTCCGAGGGCATGACCGATGCCATGGCCGCAGCGCCTAAGGCCCCCGTCGTGGCCTCCGACTCGAACCTCGTGTCCAAGCGCGAAGCCGACAAGCTCGTCGCCGACCCGCGACTCGCCTATAAGGCCCAGGCCGAATCGCTCAAAGCGCGTCTCGACCAGCTGCGCGCCATGGAGCAAACGCGCACCGACCGCTTCTCCGCGAAGACCGACGTGCCGCCCATCCTCGAGGTCAAGGACCTCTGCATCCGCTTCCCGCGGCACGGCGACGTGAACGTCGTCGACCATGTGAGCTTCGTGGTGCGCCCGCGCCAGACCATGGGCCTTGTGGGCGAATCGGGCTGCGGCAAGTCCATCACCTCGCTGACCATCATGGGACTGCTCGACCCGAAAGCCCATGTCACCGGTGAAATCATCTACAAGGGCCAGAATCTCATC